>JAAYUP010000474.1 GCA_012517635.1 Candidatus Atribacter alterifermentans | reverse complement strand
TACTGAAAATTTGGAGAAATGATACCAGTTTAAAAAAAGAATGATTGAATATTTTGCGTTTTTTCAGAGTTATCTCTGGGGAGGAACTTTGCGATGTTTGAGCGGTATACTGAAAGAGCCAGGAAGGTTATCATATTGGCTCAAGACGAAGCTGTGCGTCTCAAGCACAATTATATAGGGACTGAGCATCTCTTGTTAGGTTTATTAAGAGAACGAGAAGGAATTGCAGCGAAAATATTAGAGAGTCTCGACATTAGCATTGAAGCGGTTCGAAATGAATTAGAGAATTTCGCTGATAGGACAGAATATCAAGGTGCAACCGAAGTCGCATTTACACCACGAGCCAAGAGAGTGTTAGAACTGGCATTAGATGAAACACGCCGGTTATCACACAAATATGTTGGAACAGAACATATTTTACTCGGTGTTTTTCGAGAAGGAGATGGAGTCGGTGCTCAGATTCTTAGAAGACTCGGGCTTGATATCGAAACTGTCCGAATGAGATTAAATCAAATAATTAATGAAAACTCCCAGCAGCAAGATCCCTTCGCGCCAGCTGGTCAGACCAAAAGAGAGAGTAAAACGCCAATTTTGGATGAATTCAGTAGAGATTTAACCCAACTTGCTAAAGAAGGAAAATTAGATCCAGTGATTGGCCGAGAGAGAGAAATAGAAAGAGTTATTCAAATCTTGAGCCGGCGAACAAAAAATAATCCGGTTTTGATTGGTGAACCGGGTGTGGGAAAAACCGCTATTGTGGAAGGATTAGGCCAAAAAATCATTAAAGGTGAAGTTCATGAGATTCTAAAAAATAAAAGAGTTATTAGCCTTGACTTAGCGGCAATAGTGGCTGGAACCAAATATCGGGGTGAATTCGAAAAAAGGCTTAAGAAGATAATCTCTGAAATTGTTCAAACCAAGGAAGTCATTCTATTTATTGATGAAGTACATACTTTGGTAGGTGCTGGTGCTGCTGAAGGGGCCATTGATGCCGCCAATATACTCAAACCAACTTTAGCCCGTGGAGAATTGCAAGCTATTGGAGCAACGACGATTACTGAATATCGAAAATATATTGAAAAAGATTCAGCTTTAGAAAGACGTTTTCAGCCGGTTTATGTTGATGAGCCTTCAGTAAAGAGTAGTATTGAAATTTTACGAGGAATTAAGGAACGATATGAAGATCACCATCGGGTTGAAATAATCGATGAAGCCCTCAAAGCAGCGGTATATCTCTCACAGCGCTATATTAGTGACCGTTATCTTCCTGATAAAGCGATCGATGTAATGGACGAGGCAAGTAGTCGGGTACGTTTGCGAGCAACGGTTTTACCCGATGATCTCAAGCAAATGGAAAAAGAGATTGAAGAAATCCGAATAAAAAAAGAAACCTCGGTAAAACAGCAGGATTTTGAAGAAGCAGCAACTTTGAGAGACCTCGAAGATCAATTGAAGAGAAAATACCGGAAAAATAAAGATGAATGGTTACAACAAATTGATACAATACGGCCATTGGTAACTGAGGAGGATATCGCAGCAGTGGTAGCGAACTGGACTGGAATACCAGTATCCCGGTTAGCAATCGAAGAAAAACAACGTCTGGTTAACATGGATGAAGAGATTCATAAGCGATTAATCGGTCAGGATGAAGCCGTAAAAGCGGTATCTCGGGCGATACGAAGGTCTCGAGCTGGTCTAAAAGACCCCCGTCGACCGATCGGTTCATTTATCTTTTTAGGACCATCAGGGGTAGGAAAAACTGAATTAGGAAAAGCTTTGGCGGAGTTTCTTTTTGGAAAAGAAGATTCTCTGATCACCCTCGATATGTCGGAATACATGGAAAAGCATACCATATCTCGGTTAATCGGTTCTCCTCCTGGATATGTTGGCTATGATGAGGGTGGACAGTTGACAGAAAAAGTTCGTCGACATCCTTATTCAGTTATTTTATTTGACGAAATTGAAAAAGCCAGTCCGGAGATTTTCAACATTTTGCTTCAAATTCTTGAAGAAGGGCGTTTAACTGATGCTCAGGGAAGGCCAGTAGACTTTAAAAATACCGTTATTATCATGACATCCAATTTGGGAGCTCGGATGATCTCATCCAATGTTTCCATTGGTTTTGGTAATACTACGAGTGAAGGTTGTACTTATGAAGACATCAAGTACAAGGTCATGGAAGAAGTAAAACGAGTATTTGTTCCCGAATTTCTAAATCGTATTGATGAATTAATCGTCTTTAAACCCTTAAAACAAGAAGAAATCGAAAAAATTGTTGACTTAATGATGAAAGAGACCGTCAAACGTCTTGCAGAACAATCAATAACCATTGAGTTAACACCGGAGGCGCGTTCAAAGATTGCCAAAGAAGGATATGATCCAAACTTTGGTGCCCGTCCTTTAAGAAGAGCAATCCAACGGATGGTAGAAGATCCCATTTCGGATCTCATTTTAAAAGGAACATTTAAAGAAGGAGATCGGATTTTGATCGGAGTAGAGGATGAAATCCTTCGCTTTGATAAAATGTTGCCTCTCGAGCTTTCTTTAAAGGATTAGTGTGAAAAAAACGGAGTATATTTGTCAGAAGTGTGAATATTCCACTCCCAGCTGGTTAGGGAGATGCCCCCAATGCGGGGGGTGGAATACTTTTAAAGAAATCGCTTCTTTTCCGCAAAAATCCACGAAAAAAAATGAATCAAAGTCGAACAACCCCCAACCCCTCTCTCTCCCAGACTTGTTTGACCAAAATTATGAAATTGATCGGCGGATTGGAACGAGTCTAAGTGAAGTTGATCGGGTTTTAGGCGGTGGTATTGTTGAGGGATCTCTTTCTCTTTTGAGTGGAGACCCAGGAATTGGGAAGTCTACTTTGCTTTTAGCCATTGCTGCTGGTATTGCTCGTCAAGGGAAAAAAGTACTCTATGTCAGCACTGAAGAGTCACTCCATCAGCTCTTTATAAGGATACAACGCTTTGGGTTTAAACCAAATCCCAATTTATGGTTTCATTCGACCGATAGTTATAATGATATTGAGTCAAGTATAGAGAATCTTGCTCCCTCTCTGATAATTATCGATTCCATACAAAATTTGTCTTTAGATGAATCAGATAGTATGCCTGGTAATATTCCTCTCATTCGCGATCTCAGTTCACGGTTTATGGAGATTTCCAAAAAGAAAAATATCGCAATTTTTTTAGTTGGCCATGTGACCAAGGAGGGAATTGTTGCCGGGCCTAGAACATTAGAACATTTAGTAGATGTGGTTCTCTATTTAGATGGCGAAGCTCACCATCAATTACGAGTTTTGAGAAGTGTGAAAAACCGATTTGGCTCAACACAAGAAGTTGGTTTATTGGAGATGAAGGAAGAGGGGTTAGTCGAGTTAATCAATCCTTCACAATTTTTTTTAGTTGAAAAAGATGTCGACAATAGCAGTACTGCACGTACGGTTCTGGCGGAGGGGAAAAGGGCATTGCTCCTTGAAGTACAGACTTTAGTCAATCGATCTTACTTTGATTACCCGAGGAGAGTGAGCGTTGGTTTCGATGTGAATCGCCTTCACCTTTTGGTGGCAGTAATAGAGAAACGATTACGTCTTCAATTCGGTCAGCAAGATATTTATTTAAATATGGCTGGAGGGATGAAAGTCACCGAAACCACTCCTGATTTAGCTATATGTTTTAGTCTTATTTCTTCACGCCTGGAAAAAAGTCTCAACAAAAATACCATATATTTGGGAGAAGTTGGTTTGGGTGGAGAAATCCGTCCAGTCCACTTTTTTGAAGGAAGGATTCAAGAAGCAGCGAGGATGGGTATAAACCAGGTGATCACCTCTCAATATCATCTTCAGAGTGCTGAGAAAAAGGTAAAAGGGCTGAAAATTATTGGTTATCAAACCCTTCATGAAGCAGTACAGAAGGAAGGTTTAGTCCAGTAAAATAAAATTTGAATAAGTTTGAAATACTTGGAAGCGGAATGTAGACAAGGAATATTTTGGATAGCAGGTTCATAGTGTTATAATTATTTTCATAAAAAGATAAAAGCAAATTTAAAGCTTATTTTTATCTTTTCAAAAAGCGGTTTTAAAAAGGCAAATAAAACTGCTGAGTATTTTTTTCTTTGTGCATTTGGTAGAAGGGAGGGAATCAATCCAATATTGAAATACCAAAACTGAGCTTATTATCCATTCAGTTAGGAGGAGATATGACATGACGAGTGGTGGTAAGTGGGGGTATATCGTTTCGATTTTTCTTGTCTTTATCCTGAGTACTTTAATCTACCGATCCCTACAAACTTCACTAAATATTTATTCTTGGGTTGGAATTATTCTTATAACCAGTATTTTTAGTATTATTACTTATTTTCTTCAAAAATACGCCGGATTTTTTTTCCTGGAAAAGTGGAATAAAATTTCTCTAACAGTAAATCGTTTGTCGGCCATTGATATTTTGGTTGCTTTAGGAGGGCTGATTGTTGGTTTAGTAATAGGTGCACTTTTAACTTATCCTCTTTCCTTTCTTTATAGTAAGATTACCATTCTGCCATTATTGGTGACTTTAGCTTGTGGAATTGTTGGTTTAACTATAGAAATCATTCGCAAAGAAGATATTATTATGATTTTTACCGGAATCCCCAAAATGAAACTTTTACGGGGACAAAATAACATAGCTAAAATACTTGATACGAGCTCGATAGTTGATGGACGAATTGCAGATATTTGCAAAACAGGTTTTGTTGAAGGTGATATGATCATCCCTCGCTTTGTTTTAAAAGAATTACAACAGGTTGCAGATTCTCAAGATCCCTTAAAAAGAAGTCGAGGGCGGCGGGGTTTGGATATTTTAAATAAAATGAGAAAGGAAAAAAAGGTTAATATTCGAATTGTTGAAAGAGACTTTACCGAAATACGGGATGTTGATGCGAAGTTAATCAAGATGGCTAAAGTTATGGGAGCTAAAGTCATAACTAATGATTATAATTTAAATAAAATTGCCGAGTTAGAAGGAGTTGAAGTTCTCAATATCAATGAACTCGCTAATTCTCTAAAACCCTATGTATTGCCTGGAGAGGAATTAAGGGTACAAATCATTCGTGAGGGAAAAGAATCCGATCAAGGAGTGGGGTATTTGGACGATGGAACCATGGTCGTGGTTGAGGGTGGAAAAAAATACATTAATATTGTCATTGATACCATTGTTACCAGCGTTCTGCAAACTCCGGCAGGGAGGATGATTTTTGCCAAACCGAAAGGAAAATTGTAAAATAGAAAAGCTCATAATCCTGGATCATGAGGTGATATTGTTTGTTCATAGCGCTGATCGTTGCAGCGGGGACTGGAGAAAGAATGAACTCGGTTATTCCCAAACAATTTTTACCGATTTTAGGGAAACCGGTATTGGTTTATACTATTGATGCATTTGAGAAATCATCCTTGATAGATGAAATAATTGTTGTCATAAACAAAAACCATGAGAAACAGTTTCAGGAACAAATTCTTCCTCATGTTCACACCAATAAAGATTTACGTTACGTTTTTGGTGGGGATACCAGGCAAGATTCAGTATATGCTGGATTAAGGTTAATTTATAATCGTCCTGATGACCATGTTTTAATCCATGATGGGGTTCGACCCTTAGTGAGCGAAGAGATACTCAAGCGTTCAGTAGAAGGGGTATTGAAATATGGTGCAGTTTGCTGCGCCATTCCTTCGGTTGATACTTTAAAGCTATGTAGAGGCAACAGTTCAATTGAATCAACTTTAGATCGATCTCTAGTTTGGAGGGCACAAACTCCTCAATCTTTTAAGATTTCAATCATTTGGGAAGCCATCCAAAAAGCCAAAGCTGATAGTTTTTATGCAACCGATGATTCGGCCATTGTTGAACGTTTAGGGATTCCAGTTTACTTGGTATTGGGTTCTGAAGATAATTATAAAATAACCACCCCCCAAGATTTTATCCGGGCTGAGGAGAATTTAAGATGGAAAAAGTCTTAACCGGTTTCAGGGTGGGTTTGGGATATGATATTCATTCTTTTATAGAGGGCAAGAAATTAGTTTTAGGTGGTGTGACCATACCCTGCCATCTTGGTTTATCAGGTCATTCCGACGGGGATGTGGTATGCCATGCTTTAATGGATTCTTTGTTGGGAGCAGCATCGTTACCAGATATCGGTTATTGGTTTCCCAATCAGGATGAGCGTTTCCTCAATGCTTATAGTCTTTTGTTGTTGGAAGAAGTAGTTGAAAAAATCCGGGGAGAAGGGTGGAATATCATTAATTTTGATTGTACCCTCATCGTTGAGTTTCCCCGAGTGATGCCCTATATTATGGAAATGAAAAAAAACTTATCTCGAGTGACCGGAGTAAATATTCAGTCGATCGGTCTGAAAGCGACAACGAATGAAAGACTTGGAAGTATAGGAAGGGGGGAAGGTGTTGCATGCCTAACCGTATGTCTTATTTGGAGAAATTAGCAAAAGGGATGACGATAACCCTCATTTTATCCTTAGTGGTTTTTATTTTTTCCTATTCAGCTTTTGCGAACCGAACAATACCAGGTCAAATTGTAACTCGAAATTCAGGGACGATTTATATTAACGGAAGAAGAGTGATGCGGGTTCGTCATTCCGGTGAATATTCTTCTATTGATGAAAGAGCAGAAAAAATCTATAAGCGGTTATCGGATTTATTTTCTCATCCGCCGTCGGGTACCATTAATTTCTATGTTGCGCCTGAATCAAAACAAGTCAAGGCATATTGTAATACAAAATTACTTTTTTCAGTTTATACTAGTGATGCCTCGCTTAATAATTCCGAAATGATAGACCTTGCTCTGCTCTGGTTAAACCAAATCCAAATGGAATTTTACCGTTTATATGATGGATATGAAGGACGAGTCGTCAATAAAATTATTGGTTTAGCTTCATGGTATGGGCCACGATTTTCCGGAAAGACAACAGCTTGCGAAGAGACATTTAATCCATATGCTTTTACAGCTGCCCATCGAACCCTCCCAATTGGCTCGATTCTTTTGGTTTCCAATCCGGACAACGGTAAAAAAGTGGTTGTACGAGTGAATGATCGAGGACCAAGGAGCATAAATCGAGAAATCGACCTCTCTTTAGCAGCGGCGAAAACCCTTGGTATCCATCAGGTTGGAGTTGATGAGGTGACTATTGAGGTGATTGAATAGGTTTTATTCAGTAGAGTCAATTTGCCTTCGTGCAAATTCCAAGGGACTTTATTTATTCTGTCCAGTCCTTATTGAATATAGTGAAATGCCGTAGCATGATGTGAATATTCGATTTCATCCTTATATAGTATTGATTTGTAACTTGAATTGAGGCTTTATCCTGAAAACACAAGAATGATTTTAATAGGTAACTCATTTATAGCAACGAATCAGGATCTCATTCTGAGCTTTCACCCCTTATCCTCACCTTCTCCCATCAAGGGAGAAGGAACCAATTGGATCCTTTTATTCGTTTTTTTCTGCCCTGGTGGGAGAGGGTTAGGGGTGAGGGGAAAGGAATTTTCATCCTCAGCCGTGTCACCAAGTAGAATAGTTTTCAATCAGAAAAAAGTCAGTAATCGATTTATTCCTTATAACAAAACCAGTTCATTGTTTCATCTCATATTGAAAAACGGGAAAGGGAACGAGATTGGATATCTACCTCTATAACACACTAACCCAAAAAAAAGAATTGTTTGTTCCACAGAAGAATGGAAAAATTGGTTTTTATGCGTGTGGACCTACCGTTTATGACTTAATTCATATCGGAAATGCCAGAGTATTTGTCATATTCGATTGTTTGCGACGGTTTTTTGAGCAGGTAGGTTATGAAGTTACCTTTGTACAAAATTTTACCGATATTGATGATAAAATAATCAATCGAGCCAGGGAAAAGGGTCTTCAACCCGAAGAAATTGCCTCTTACTATATTGAACAATATTTGATTGATGCTGAACGTTTGGGCATCACTCAACCAACCATTTCGCCTCGAGCAACTGAGCATATTCAAGATATTATCGCCCTTATTCAACGTCTCGAAAATCGAGGTTTTACTTACACTCTTGAAGGTGACATTTTATTTGATGTTTCACGTTTTTCTGAGTATGGTAAACTTTCTCGAAAACCTTTGGAAGATCAAATAGAAGGAGCACGGGTTGAGGCTCGTTATCAAAAAAGAAATCCAGCCGATTTTGTTCTATGGAAAAGCGCCAAACCAGGAGAACCCTATTGGGAAAGCCCTTGGGGAAAGGGGAGACCAGGATGGCATATTGAATGTTCGGCAATGTCGATGAAATATTTAGGCGAAACCTTGGATATTCATGCCGGCGGAATTGATTTAATATTTCCCCATCATGAGAATGAAATCGCTCAAAGTGAAGCAGCTACCGGCAAACCTTTTGTTAAATATTGGCTTCATAATGGTTATGTGAATATTCAAAATGAAAAGATGTCAAAGTCATTAGGAAACATCTTAACGGTTCGAGAACTTTGTGCAAACCGGGATCCCCGAGTCTTGCGTTTAGTTATTCTTTTTACTCATTACCGCAATCCTATTAATATCGATGATACGATTTTAGATGCTGCAGGGAGTTATTTAAATCGAATTAAAAATTTTGTTCGGAATTTCTTTTTTATTTATAACCAAATCCAGTCAGATTCGAAATGGCAGGATAGCGATGAAAGTTTGATTGAAAAGATCCAGTTACTCCATGAGAAGTTTATTTCTTCGCTTGCCGATGATTTTAATACACCTCAAGCCTTGGCAGTTTTAAGTGATTTTATTAAAGAGATGAATACTTATCTTCAACCAAAAAGACGAAAATGGAATCCCAAAACCTTGGAAAATATTTTAGGTTTTCTTAAACAAGTGAACCAAATTTTGGGTGTTATGCCGCTTCAGGGGATAGAGGAAGAGGATCAAGAAGTTTTAAGGCTCATTCAGGATAGGGAAAAAGCCAGAAAAAATCGAGATTTTTCCCAAGCTGATCTTCTTCGAGATTCTATTATAAAATCCGGTTATATTATCGAAGATACACCTCTGGGGCCTCGCTATTATCGAGACGAAGGTTAATTTTTATCAAACATTATGGTAAATTTAAAATAAAACTGAAGAAGAGAGAAGCAATGCCATATATCATTTACGGACGCAATCCGGTAAGAGAAGCTTTGGAATCACCAAGGAAAAAGCCGATTCAACTTTATCTTCAAAATAATATCCAAGGTGATGTTATCAATAAAATTATTGAGGAAGCGAATCGATTAAAAATACCATTGAATCGGTTGGATAAACTTGCTTTGCAAAAAATTGCAGGTTATCAAGCTCATCACCAAGGAGTTCTTTTAGTTTATGAACCATTGGGAAATCCAACCTGGAAAGACATACTCATCAAAGTAAAATCAAAGAGAGATTCCTTAGTGGTTTTTGTTGATAGTGTTGAAGATCCTCGGAATTTAGGAGCAATACTCAGAACAGCAACAGCTTTTGGAGTTGATGGTGTAATTATTAGCAAAGCTCACACCGCCCCTATCAATTCTGAGGTTATAAAGGCTTCAGTAGGAGAATTGGAAAAAATCGACATTGCTCAGGAAAATAATTTTACAGGGATTATAAAAGAATTTCGCGAGCATAGTTTTTGGATTGTTTCATTTGATGCTGAAGCGAAAGTCCCTCTATGGGAAATGGATTTTAGCCATGGTTCATGGGGAATTTTAGTTGGAGGAGAGAATCGGGGAGTTCGAAAGATTATCCGTTCTCTTTGTGACTATGAAGTTTCTATTCCAATGAAAAACTCTGTTAATTCATTCAATGTATCGGTAGCTTTTGGTATCGGACTTTATGAAGTCCTTCGCCAAAAACGAGGACCAAAGCATGTTGAAAAAAGGTGATGTTATTGAGGGAGTGGTTGAAGCCTTTGCTCTTCCCGATTGTGTTGGGGTAATACGCCATCAAAACTGGGTTATTTTTGTACCGGGAGTTCTTCCAGGAGAAAAATGTCGAGTTTCAATTCGAAAAGTTAAAAGAAATTTTCTTCAGGGAGAGCTCAACGAATTCATTCATAAATCACCAGCACGAGTTGATGCGGTATGTTCTCATTTCCAAATGGGTTGCGGAGGTTGTAGCCTTCAATTTATGAATTATGCAGAGCAAATATCAATAAAAGAGAAAAATGCCCTCACGACCATCGAAAAAATTGGGAAAGTCGATCTTTCATCAATTGATTATGGGGGATTTATTTCCTCAGTTCAATGTCTTAGTTATCGCAACAAAATGGAATTTAACTTTGGAAATAAAGATGGGAAATTGATTTGTGGATTGAGACCTAAGGGAAAATATTGGGATCTTATTGATTTACAAACTTGTTATTTAATGAACTCACAGACTGTGACCGGGCTATTAGATTTTTTTCGATCCTATGGGAACCGTTATGGATTAAAAGGATACGATCCGGTTCGGAAAGACGGTTTTTTAAGAAATTTATTAATTCGTTATAACCATAGTCTTGACCAATATTTAATCGGTCTATCAACGATAAAGGGCGATCTTCCTGGGGTGAGAGAAATGGTTAAGGACTTAACCCATAATTTTCCTAATATTTCTGGTTTGGTTCAAATTATCAACAACTCACTAGCCAATGCCCTCTTATTCGAACAAAAAATTCTTTTATATGGTTCAGACTATTATATTGAGACCATTGGTTCAACCCGATATAAAGTCTCCATCGATAGTTTTTCCCAGGTCAATATTCATACTGGCGAGCTCCTTTATCCAATTATTGATGATTATGTTGATCTAAAGCCCACTGAATCACTTTTTGACCTTTATTCAGGGAACGGAAGTATTGGGTTATATTTATCTCACCAAGGAAATAAGGTTACTGGAATTGAAGAAAATTCCCAGGCAGTTGATGATGCTCGATACAATGCTTCTCTAAACTCGATTACTTCTTATAACGCTATTTGTGGGAGAGTAGAAAAAGTCTTACTGGACGGAATTGGAGATTCCCTGAAGAAGGGAATAGTTGATCCTCCTCGGGCTGGTTTAACGCCGAAAGTTATTAAAACTTTGGTTACAGCCCATCCTGAAAAAATCGTCTATGTTTCTTGCAACACAGCATCGTTGGCTCGTGATTTGGCGATGTTTGCTGAGAACAACTTCTTTTTGAAAAGAATAACCTGGGTTGATCTTTTTCCTCAAACTCCTCATTACGAAGCAGTAGCTTTAATTGAACCTTCTTAAAAATATTTCAATATCAGGGTATTGCAAAAAGTTGGTTCGGTAGTTAGAGTATTACCAAATAAGGTAGGTGAAACTATGAAATCCATAGAGAATCTCAATAGATTTGCTAAGTTAAATGACTTCCTTGCTGATAGAGTATTCCGTTTGAGTGGTGAAGGTGCGTTTGAGGTCTTAGATCAAGCCCGGAAATTGGAAAAGACTGGTCAAAAAATTATTCATTTAGAAATCGGTGAGCCGGATTTTGACACTCCTGAAAATGTTAAAAATAAAGCGATTCAAGCCATCCAAGACGGGCATACTTACTATGTACCTTCTTCTGGATTAGATGACTTAAAAGAAGCAGTTTCATCATATATGAAAAAAACCCGCGGAGTAAAGGTTGATCCAGAGGAAGTTGTCATCACTCCCGGAGCCAAACCAGTTATATTTTTATCTTTCTTGATGTTTCTGCAACCGGGCGATGAGGTGATTTATCCTAATCCTGGATTTCCAGCTTATCGATCAATTATTGATTTTGCCGGGGCAAAAGCAGTTCCACTTCCCCTTTTGGAAGAGAATGAATTTCGTGTAGATACAAATGAACTGAAAAGTTTAATTACTTCAAAAACGAAGATGTTAATTTTAAATTCTCCCCATAATCCTACTGGTTCAAGATTGTTGGCAGAAGACTTAGAGGCAATTACCAAAGTTGCTATCGATGCGGATTTAATAGTTTTTTCTGATGAAGTGTATAGTGAAATAGTTTATGACGGAGATCATGTGAGCATAATCCAATACCCAGGCATGAAAGAGAGGACAATTTTACTCGATGCTTTTTCCAAAACTTTTGCCATGACTGGTTGGAGGTTGGGCTATGCTGTTCTTCCTCGGGAGTTAGCTGGCTATTTATCCTTAATGGTTACCAATTCCAATTCCTGTACCTGTACCTTCACTCAAATGGCTGGAGCTGAAGCTCTTAGATTTGCCAGAGATTCAGTTCAAAATATGTCTAATGAATTCCGTCGAAGAAGAGACTTTTTATTTGATCGGATTCGCAAAATTGAAGGAGTTCAAATTGTCAAACCAAATGGTGCATTTTATTATTTTCCGAATATTAAATCATTTGGATTAACGTCCCGAGAAATGGCTACCTATCTTTTACAGGAAGCTGGGGTTGCACTTCTTCCTGGAACCTGTTTTGGTGAACGAGGCGAGGGTTATTTACGGATTTCTTTCTCAAATTCAATGGAAAATATTTCAGAAGCTATGGATCGAGTTGAACTCGCCTTAAAGCGTTTAAAAGCATAAAACCGGATCTCATTGCCGGAACAGGAGGACGATAAAATGAAAATTGTTTTAACAAATTTCAGGAGAAAAGGAACTCCTATGAGCCGAGCCGAAGAACAGATTTTACTTCAAAAAATTATTGATCTGCTTTATGTCGAAGGCTTGGAATTTGATTTAAAAATTGTAGATTCTGAACCAGGTGAATGATTAAAAAGCCGGGGTGAGATTTCTGAAAAGAGAATCCCGGAAACGATAAAGAAACACCCCGCAATAGTGCGGGGTGTAAATTTTTCTTGCCAAAGAAAATATGAAACAACCGCGGCAAAAACTGGTTCTAAAACAAAAATGATTCCAACGTGGATAGCGGTTGTATATTTTTGTGCTACTTTTTGAATTGCAAAAGCCAAACCAGTCGCAACAATCCCTAAAAAAACAAACTGACCAACATCAATCCATTGAGTGGGAAGATGAAGAGACCGAAAAGAAATCGCCAATAAAAAACTCGAAAAGGCTACTGTACTCATTTCAACAATAACCAGTGGAAGGGCCTGACTTTTTTGGGAAAACTTTTCGACTAATACGATCTGTAATCCATATGCTGCTGCGCCAACCAATGTTAATAAATCTCCAAAAATTTGCCCTTTAAAAAACTCGGAAGGATTATAAGTCAGAAAAGCTAATCCAATAAGAGCCATCGCCACGCCAATCATAGTTTCTTTCTTTAGCTTGGTTCGGAGGAGGGTAAAAGAAAAAAAAGGCACTAAAATAACCGATAAGCCAGTAATAAATGCCGAGCGAGCTGGAGTAGTATAAACTAAACCAAAAGTTTGGAAAAGATAACCTCCAAAGAGTGCTGCTCCTAATATTAATCCATATTTAAAAGTTTTTTTATCAGGCAATCTATTGGGAAGGATGAGTAAGAGGAATACCGTAGCTACGGTGAACCGCCAAAAAAGAATATTCAGTGGAGCTTCTCTGTTTAATAAATTTTTCATCATGACAAATGTTCCTCCCCAGACGAGGCAAACCCCTGCCAAGGAAAGATCAGCTATGAGAGCTCGGTTGACTTTCATTGTTCTCTCCTTAAAATTTTACTGAAAAAGTGAATAATTTATTTTCGTTTTTGAATGATTGACTAATTAACCGTTGACATTTTAAAGCATGTAAATGGTAGTATATCCTTCTTTTTTATAAAATTGAACTAGGAGAAGGGTTAAATAGGAAATTCAATGCGATCGAGGACTTATCCACATCATTCTTGATGAGAGAGGGTTGGGGTGGGGATGAAAAAAAAGATTCGGTATGCCATGGCATGTCGCTCCATGAATCGGGCGCGATAAAGGCTGAGGGGGCGAGGGGATTTTTAAAAGCCGAGGGGGAGAGGGGGAGTATTAAAAAATAAAAGAAAAAATTACAAGATGAGATTCTCACGCCCTCGAAAAGCGAGGGCTCAGGATGACGCTTTTTTTAAAAATCTTTGGTAGGGGCTTGATTTATCATGCCCGTGGTTTTTCAGGATAGACCCTCATGCCGCATAGCAGCACCAGATGAGGATGAAAACTGAGAGGGTCTATCCTC
>JAAYUP010000473.1 GCA_012517635.1 Candidatus Atribacter alterifermentans | reverse complement strand
CCTTTGGTGCAGAAATTGTTTATCCAAAAGATGATTCTCCCTGGGTGGCCCGTCCTCATTTTTTACAGAAAAATGATAATCTTAATCAACTTCGATCCGTCGATTATATCCATAATGGGCTTCATGGGAAAATGATTTCTTTTTACCATGAAATGAAAAAGAGAGCCGAGGATTATGAAATTCATTTTTCCGATGGGAAAATTATACCTGCTATTGATTGTGTCATGATGGGTGGTGGAGGAATTATTGGTCCAACGGTTATAGCTGGAGATTTAAGAAGCGCTGATAATTTTGCTATGGATTTATATGATCGACCCGATTGGGTGAAAGATTTATTGTCAATTATTTCAGAGAAAGCAATCGATTGGCTCAATGCTGCTCGAGAAATTGGAGGGGGGAAGGTTGCTTTTTGTAGTTCATATTTGGAAGAAACCACCTTTATTGGAGATGATGGTACTGCTCAATTATCACCAAAACAGTTTAGAGAATTTGCCCTTCCTGCTCTAAAAAAATTAGCTGAAGATATTCATAATCGAGGTTTGAAAGTGATAGCCCATAATTGTGGACAAGCTGATCACCTTATTGATTTGTGGACCAATGAGGTAGGAATCGACATCTATTATGGATTCAGCTATCTTACTAATAAAAATCTTATTAAGGAAATAATGGGTGGGAAAGTTATCCTTATTGGTGGAATAGACACGATGAAACTCCATGGTGGAAAACCAGAAGACGTTCGAGAAGATGTTCGTAAATCCCTTGAGGTTTTTAAGGATTGTCCAGGATATATCATTATGGACGGACATAATATTGCCCCCGGTACTCCGGTTGAAAATTTGAATGCTGTGACTGATGCAGCGGTTGAATTTGGCAGTTATTAAAAATCTGAACCAAAGAGGGTTAGAAAAGCTTGTTATTCTTCATTCCGATCGCTCACGAGAGTGAGTTTTTTGTTAAAAAATCTTAAGGAAAATCAGGGATTTTCGTTTAAACATAAATCTCTAATATTTTTCCGGTAATGCACTTTCATCTTGAAGCATATAGGCCTTTCTCCACAGAAGGGGGGTTAAGCCAATTATTTTTCGAAAAGCCTTAGAAAATTGTTGAGGTGAACTAAATCCTAAGTGGTACGCCACATCAGTGACGGAGTACTCCTTATGAAGGAGAAGACATTTACTTCTTTGTATCTTCAGGGTCGTGAGGTATTTCTTAGGACTGATCCCTACATATCGTTTAAAAAGTTCACGAAAGTGCTGAGATGAAAAACCCACTTCGGTAGCAATTTCTCGAACCCGTAAATTATCCTGGTTGCGAAGGTGAATGATTTGTAAAGCTTTTTCAATAGCGTGTTGTTGCTGTGGAATCAAATAAGGAAGATCGCCACGGGATGAAGTTCTCAAAAGAAGGACGATAATCTGCTGCAACAAAGCTCGGCATTGAATTTCAGCAAAGGGCAGAGAACCTACGATTTCTCTCTGCAGTCGGTAACAGAGATCGAGGAAAATGCTTATCTCAAGGTCGGTAAGCTTAAAAAAACCAATTGGTGGTAAATTTATCAATTTTTTTGTTAAGGATTCTTCCAATTCTGGGAATTGGACTACGACTATTTCAACCCCTTGTAAAGGACCAGTTGCAAAACCATGAGCTAATCTTGCTGGAAAGAAAAAAACATTACCCCTTTCGAAAAAGTGCCTTTTAGAGCCTACTTGGATTGTACAACTTTCTGATTTCACCAGACCGATTTCCAACTGAGAGTGACGATGAGGTGAAACCTGCCAATTGGGAGGGAAAGGAGGATCATTAATAATAGCATAATCTTGCACTCCCCGTTCTTTTAAAATATCAATTTTCTTTAACTCGAGAGCTATTTGAATCACCCCATATCTCATTAATTATTCATTCATTGTATCGACCATCTTCCTTTTTGACAAGAAATTCAGCGAAAAATGGTTGTAAAAAAAATGGGAATGATTAAAAATGAATAAGAAAGAAGCGTTAGCTGAATGGAGTTTTACCCTCAACATTGAGTTGTGAAAAGTATCTGTTAAAAAGTTGAAAAAATTATATTCTACATTAAGGAGAGGGCAATGAAAATTGGGATCGATAGTTATTGTTATCATCGGTATTTTGGAGAAATCTATGATTTTCAGCAAGATCCTGGTAAAAGAATAACCTTTGACTACTTTTTAAAACGATCGAATGAACTTGGAGTAGATGTCGTTTCCCTTGAAACTTGTTTTTTTCCAGAAAATGATAAAGATTTTTTGAAAAAACTGAAAGAAAAGTTAACTGAGTTTAATTTAGACCCAGTGGTAGCTTGGGGTCATCCTGATGGCTTTGAGGGTGGGAAAAAGCCTGAAGCTGTTAAGGACCTTAAAAAGCATTTAAGAACGTGTCAGGAATTAAATGCTCAAGTGATGAGAATCGTCGTTTCTAGCTTGGCTTTCCGTCATGAACCTCATGGTCCTCAAATCGAAAAAGTATCTAAACTTCTTCGAGATGTCAAACCTTTGTTTGAAGATTATGGTGTAAAAATTGGCATGGAAAACCATTTTGATTTTACTTCAGATGAATTACTTGAGATCATAGAGAGAGTTGGTTCCTCCAACCTCGGGGTAACCTTTGATTCCGGGAATGCTCTTCGTATTGGAGAGGATCCCATCGAAGCTGCCCGCAAATTGATCGATAAGATATTTGCTACTCACATTAAAGATGTCGCTCCATTATATGGTGGCAATCCATCCGACTGGTATTTTTTTGCCAGTGTGCCGGCAGGAAGAGGCATTATCGACTTTCCAGCGTTGATAAAGGTTTTTAAGGACAATCATTTTCAAGGAAGTTTGACTTTGGAAATTGATTATTTAGATCCAAATTATGGTGATGAAGATCAAGCTGTTGTTGAGAGCATTAAGTATCTACAGAAAATAACTGCATGACGGGTGAATACCATGAATCAAAATGGATTTTATCAGGTTGATTACTCGATATCGGACTTTCCAGAAGTGAAAATTGGGACATTGGGATATGGTTTTATGGGACAAGTTCACTCCAATGCATTTATAAAAATTCCTTTTAGCTTTTCCAATCCATTTTCTCATCCTGTCCTATTGGCAATCTGTGGTCGTAACCAAAAAAAAGTTGAGCATATCGCGCGCAGGTTTGGTTACAAGGAGTATTGTCTTGATTGGCAATTACTGGCTAAAGATCCTCGGATAGATATTTTTGATAACTGTGCCCCAGATGACTGGCATTATCTTCCTTCCATAGTAGCCATGGAGAACGGAAAACACGTTATATGTGAAAAACCTTTATCTATAAAACTTGATGAGGCTTTCCAAATGGCTCAGAAAGCTCAGGAAATTGGAGTAAAGACGATGTGCTGTTATAACTATCGTTTTCTCCCTGCTGTTCAATTTGCTCGCCGACTTATTGAGCAGGGAATCCTGGGGATAAT
The DNA here is from genome assembly GCA_012517635.1 of Candidatus Atribacter alterifermentans. Classification (GTDB taxonomy): domain Bacteria; phylum Atribacterota; class Atribacteria; order Atribacterales; family Atribacteraceae; genus Atribacter; species Atribacter alterifermentans. The sequence continues at coordinate 1,084 of JAAYUP010000473.1, read as the reverse complement.
ATACCAATTCCGAGCCAAATACTTGCAGCAAGCCGGGCATAACCCTTTTGAACTAGTCGAAAAAGTGTGGTATGCCCATGGAACCCAATCAGGAACTCTTATGGGGATTGGGAGCCATATCATTGATATGGCATATTTTTTAGTCGGAGAGATTACAGCAGTCTGCGGGCTGAAGAAAACCTATAATCAAATACGAAAAGATAGTTCGGGAAAAGCACACCCGATTTCTGCAGATGAGTGCACCATTGCTATTTTAGAATTTAAAAATGGTGCAGTTGGGACAATTGAATCATCAGGAGTCAGTACGGGGAGAAAAAACTACCAAGGTTGGGAAATTAATGGTTCTAAAGGGAGTATCGTTTTTGATCTTGAAGATTTAAACCACTTGCAAGTCTATTCTACCGATGCTAACTCACCTAAAATCCTGGGATTTAGTAATGTTTTAGTAACTGATGCCGAACACCCGCTCCAAATAAATTACTTGCCTTCTGGTCATAATCAAGGTTGGGAATATGGACATGTCCACGCCCTTCATCATTTTTTAGATTGTGTAGTCAACGATAAACCTGTGGAGCCACTGGGAGCTTCCTTTCAAGATGGATATCGGGTTCAAGTAGTAATTGAGGCTATCAACCAATCCTCAGCAAAAGGCAAAAGAGTAAAAATTAAAGAGGTTGGACAGGATATTTAAACTTATTTCTCAAGAGAAAGTTGCTTGGGGACATGTCGAAAACATGAACTCGAAGATGGACATCCATGCTGCCTATCAGTACCAGATGAGGATGAAAATAAGTTGCTCCCTCACCCCATCGCCCCCCTCTCCCCCTCAGTCTTTCTTGACGGGAGAAGGCGTGGATGAGGGTGAAAACCCAGGATTCGACATGCCATGGCATGTCGCTACATTAATTAGAGGATGGGCACAATACATTAATACATTGTGCTCCTACAATTTTTTAATTCTTTTGTAGGGGCTTGATTTATCATGCCCGTGGGTTTTCAGGATAAACCCTTATGCTGATAACCAGCACCAGACGACAATGAAAATATACACTCTGGAACAAATTTCTCCCTTTAGCAAAGGGGG
>JAAYUP010000472.1 GCA_012517635.1 Candidatus Atribacter alterifermentans | reverse complement strand
TCCTGTAAACTACAACAGGATAGCAGCCTACGGCGTAAGATGAAAAAAATTGTAAAAGACAAAAACTGAGAGGATAGACCACTTGAGTTTTCATCCTCATCTGGTGCTGCGAAAGCAGCATGAGGGTCTATCCTGAAAATATCATTAAATAAATTCCCCTTCAAAGGGGTAATAAGTTGAACAATTCCCCCTTCAACGGAGATTGTCACTTGACGATATGAAGGGTGTTTTTCCAATTTTATTGATTTTTTTTAAATACCAACCCTATTTTTATTAACACAAAATTAAACTCGATTAATCAAATTATTTCATATTTTATTGACATCATTTAATTATTATCTGTTTCAGTTTCAGCTTGAATTGTTAATAGAAAATGTGCAGCCTTCTGACATGCTTTTGCTACTGCGTTAGAAGAAATCGTAGCTCCGCTAACCGCTTCGATGTCGCCTCCTAATTCGAACTGATCATTCATTGATTTTTTTAAAAATTGAATTAAGAACTCTGGTTTGGTTATAAGGTCACCTAACGATGGTGTTTCGCTTTGTTCCAAAATTTGAATGCCAACTATCTGATTAGTTTTAGAAGAAAAAGCGACTAAAACAACGATATCACCCCGATATCCAGGACTCAAAATTTTAAAAATATAGCCGTTTTCTTCCCCTTCAATAAATACTTGGAAGATCTCTTGGATAAAAACATCACCATCAGATTCTGGTAATTCTATAGCATACCTCTTAATAGAATCAGCTCCAGCAAATACACTTTTTAGTTGGTTCATCATAACATCATCGATTTGATTTGAAATAGACTCAGCCCATAATACCCCAACACATAAAAATATCACCAAAAAAATGGAAGATATGAAGGACATTTTTTTATAACTCATGATTTTCTCCTTCTCATAAAAGAATAATATGGGTTAATTTAATGATTCATCCTCTTCTCCTTTTTAAATTCCAAAGAGATATACGAAAATTTTCTCTATTTTACATCAACTTTGGGCAAACCTAGAATATGAATGATATAATAAACATTATTTTATATGATTGGAGGTATCAGATGAGAAAAAAAGTAAATATCATATTTATTATTTCATTAATAAGCCTTTTCTTTATAGTTGGTTGTACGAATCCTCCCTCTCCCACCCCTTCTCCTACACCTGAAATAGCAAGTGAAGTATTTGAAGCCAAGGATTGGGGTATAACCCAGGCTAACTTGGAGGATGTTCAGGTCCCAATGGATGCCGTTTGGTCGGTTGAAAACATTACTCCAGAAGGGTTGGTGGGATATACCACTTATCGTTTTACCTATATCGACAATGAAGGAACCTGGACCATTGAAGTAGGTTATCCCATCGTGCTGGAACCTATTTACGATGTAGAAATTTTCCTAAATGACCTGAGTATTTGGGAGGGAAGTATCCAAATTCCATTTGATTAGTTTTTTTTAAACAAATCTACCCTATTTTAAAGGAAATTCAAAAGGGGATATTTCTCTCTATAATCGAAAGAGTCATATTGCTTTCTTAGGGGAGGGATTCTTAAGTGTCAAAATTAATCGATGAGTTTAAAGAGTTTATAAGTCGTGGGAATGTAGTTGATCTTGCTGTTGGTTTCATAATTGGTACCGCTTTTGGGGCAATTGTTAAGTCGTTGGTGTCTGATATCATAATGCCTCCAATCGGCTTAGCTTTGGGTAAGGTTGATTTTTCCAACCTTTTTGTCGTATTAAAAGAAGGAGACACACCGGGTCCCTATTACACTGTAGCATCTGCCCAGGAAGCAGGAGCGGTCACCCTGAACTATGGTTTGTTTATTAACAGTATAATAACTTTTCTTATTATTGCATTGGCAGTATTCATGATTGTAAAAGTTATCAACAATATGCAACGGAAAAAAGAAGCACCACCAGCTGCCCCAACCACCAAAGAATGTCCTTTTTGCTTCACCGCCATACCTATTAAAGCCGTTCGCTGCCCAAATTGTACTTCTGAATTAACAAAAGCATGATTTTATCAAAATATGAAAATTATTTAATAATATCCCCATTGTGGCCCTTAAAATATTCAAAACAATGGGGATATTATTTTTTAGCGCTTCCACTTCGGGTGAGATAAGACTTCTGAGTTGACACAATTATTCGGAATTTTCCCCGACAGCGCTAACCGAATATTTTTCACAACACCTTCAGCAATATCCTGATAAGAAGTATCGGTTACCCCTGCTATATGAGGAGTAACTAATACTTTTGGGTGTTGGAGAAGAAGATCTTGAGGAATGGTAGGTTCCTGCCAAAATACATCCATTGCCACTCCTGCTAATCGCTCACCCTCCAACGCATCTGAGAGGGCTTCTCGATCAATCAATCCGCCCCGAGCAGGATTAATGAGATAAGCACCATTCTTGATCAACTGAAAGGCTTTACGATTAAAAAGACAACGAGTATCTTCATTTTGTGGCAAGCACAAAAAAATATAATCTGCCAGGCTTAATAGCTCGGGAAAGGCATTCATACCTTTAACCCATTCAAAACCTAAACCTTGAGGAAGATGTTGGGGATTTTTTTTCACACCAATCAATTTCATTCGAAAGGGAATCAGTCTTTTAGCTAATTCTACTCCAATTCCTCCAACCCCAACAATTCCGGCGGTTTTTCCAATAAGGCTCTTCCCACAAGGGACTCCCCATGGAAAACCCTTCCAGACTGATTCTTGAATTGATGGGAATGAACGGCTTAAAGCGATAGCTGACATGACACACCATTCTGCAACCGATTCGGCATTTCCAGTACCGTAGGTTGGAACATTAGCAACTGGCACACCGTGTTCAGTAGCAGCTGTGATGTCAACCCCCTCCAAACCAGAACCCCATTGTTGAATAAGGATAAGATGAGGTGCATTTTCTATTATATGACGATCAATTCGAGTCATAGTTGGTATAATAACCGATGCATCTTTTGCTTCCTCGATTACTCTTTGAGATGGTATTTGAAAGGATTCATGTTCGGGTAAATTTTTCCTCAAATAAATGATAATCGATTCAAAATGGATACCTGCTACCAAGACTTTCATTGTTTTAGTTGCTCCCTCATTTTTTTCTTAAAATTCTTTCAAACCCCATCCTAACTGATACTGATCTGGGAGCTCGACGGGAAGTTGGCCACTCGGTTGTGCTTCACCCTTCAGAATATACCCCAAGGCTTCAATGCTAACCGGCCGATCTCCATAGGTAGCAATAGCTGCCCCGTAATCAGTCACTTCAAGAAAATCATAAGGGGAACGCATAGCTATCAGGATGGTTTTTTGGTTGGATATCGAATCAACCAATTCTTTCCATTTGGTATTTCGATGAAGATCATAACAAGCAATTATCTTCATATCATTCTCTTGAATTTTTTCTTGAAGGATATTTCTTTCTTCATCGGAAGGTTTAATCGAGAGGAGGAATGGTTTTAAATTGGAGCAGTTTTTTAATAAGAGCTGTAAAGATGTATCATACTCTTTTGGCAATATTATTGGGATAGATGCCTGTTTATCAATTGGAAGAAGATGTTCTGAGTTTTTTATTAATGTAATACTTTGCATGGCGATTTCTCGTGCTATTTTAACGCTTTCCGGTGAAGCCAATTCACCTCTATTCGCGAAATCCGGATAAGGATTGGAAAAAACTGCAGCATCGGCTTTAGCGCGTAAGACTCTCTTAACCGATTCGTTCAATCGACTTTCATGAATTCGTCCAGTTTGAATTGCCTCCATAAGAGCATGGTGTACGGATTTCTGTTCAGCCGGTTCATGGTTCTTATCCGCTCCAAATAAAAGTACATCAGCTCCCACCTGAAAAGCGAGTATCGAGGCTTCTTCCATTCCCCATCGCTGGTCGATCGCTCCCATTCCCATCGAATCGGTGATAATAAGGCCATTAAAACCCCAATCTTTACGAAGAATTGATAAAATTTCTTTCGATAGAGTTGCAGGAAAATCTTCTCCTTCATTCAAGGCTGGCACAACAATGTGAGCTGACATAACTGCTGGTACACCCTTTTGTACCATTTGTTGAAATGGAACCAACTCGACTTTTTTCAAATCTTCTCGGCTTCGATTGATAAAAGGTAAGCCGGTGTGGGAATCAATTCCAGCATCTCCATGACCGGGAAAATGTTTCGCTGTGCAGAGGACTCGCTCTTTTTTGTAGGATTCTATCATTGTTGTTCCAAGGGTTGAAACAATTTCCGGATCAGAACCAAAGGAACGAATACCGATTATTGGATTTGCCGGATTACTGTTTACGTCAACGACTGGCGCAAAATTCAAAGTAATTCCAAGGATACGTAGTTCTCGAGCACAAATCTCTGCTGCTTTCTGTGTAAGTTCAGTGTTTCTCGTCGCTCCTAAAGCCATATTACCGGGAAAAACCGTCACCCCTTCAGTGAGGCGAACAACCAATCCACCTTCTTGGTCAATTGAAATCAAAGGGGGAATCTGATCATTTTTTTCTGCACAATATTGAATGGCATTGGTTAAAAATGCCACCTGTAATGGATTTTCCACATTCCCTGAAATTGTATAGAGAATAAAACCCCCCAAATGATAGTCTCGAATCATTTCTTCTAATTCTGGAGTTAAAATAGGACCTCGAAAAAATCCAAAAATAACTTGTCCAACTTTTTCCTCGAGAGTCATATTATTGAGGATTTCATCAATATTCACTTTATCCTGACATAATCCAAACCAACTCAAAATAAGAACAGTAATTATGACATAACCACTGAATTTTAACCAACATAATTTTATCTTGGGCATTTCAACGAATCCACGCTTATTTTACAATTTTTTTTAATCATATCATATTTTACTTAATAAAAAACGCTATTTGTACAATGATAAAGAAAGAATATGAAACATAAAAGAGGAATAATAGGTTTATATTTCTTTAGCTTTTTCATTTTTTCAAGAATTCCAATTCCTGATTTGATAAATCAAATCTCCGCTAAAGATTAAGTGTTATGAAAGAGCAATTTATTGAGTCCGATTAAGGTAATAATATACCATAGCCTGTTGAATCTTTACTTTCATCCTCATCTGGTACCACGAAAGTGGCATGGACGTCTATTCTGAAAATACCGTGAACCGTGAACCGCTACTCCCGTTATCACCTTCTTTAAATTTTTTCCTCTCCCCTGGTGGGAGAGGTGGAGGTGAGGGGGAAGGCATTTTCATCCTCATTTGGTGCTGCGAAAGCAGCATGAGAGCCTATCCTGAAAATATCATTAAATGAATTCCCCCATTGAGGGCTCATCGTTACCCATATCTCCCCTGTCTGGATACCGAAGGAGGTTTGCAAGACGGATCAAACTG
>JAAYUP010000471.1 GCA_012517635.1 Candidatus Atribacter alterifermentans | reverse complement strand
CTTATTGATTTTTTAATTATTATTTTTGTACAAAAAAACTGGTAATTGTGACACAGTCTGATTGCGAGGAGCGTCTTATGCGACGTGAGAATCCCATCCTTTTAAAATTTTTATGAAGAAAAAAACTAAAAGATGAGATCCTCACGCCCTTAAATACTGAGGGGGAGAGGGCGCGAGGGAGAGAGGGGGAGAAAAAGGAGAAGGGAAGAGGTCTTAGGATGATGGTATATAGAATTCCTACTAACTAATGGGAGAATTAAGTATTTTTTGGCTGGCTTTGAATTACCTTAAAGAATTCCTGATTGATTGCTGCCGGTTTAGCATAACTTATGACGATGTAGAGGAGGGTTGCAATAAAAATTGTCCAAACTCCTGGCCAAAATCCCCAGGGTTTCCAGGAAGTAATTTGAAGAATCAGTGAAATACTGGCACCTCCTAACATACTCGCTTGAGCCCCAAGAGCGCTACCCTTTGTCCATAAAAACCCTCCGATGGTTGATGGAACGGTGGCTAAGAGCCCGGCTGACGAAGCAACGGAAAGAACTGCAATAAGATTGAAGCGTTGAGTAGCGAAAAGAAATATTCCAACACCTAAAATGAGAATAAACCAACGGGCAATTACGAGTTGCTGTTTTTCAGGGATTTCCCGCCGAGCGCGAACGATATCGCGAACAAACATCGAAGAGATGGTTAACATCACCGAGTCGATGGTTGAAATGGCCGCCGAGAATATTCCGACGATCATGAGGAGAACGACTATCGGGGGAATATTAAGTTGAGCAAGCAGGGTAGGGGTAGCTTGGTCAGGGTTGGAAAGGCCAGGAAAGAGCAAAAGCGCACAAAATCCGATAAGAATAGTAATGAGAGTATAAACCAAGCCATATCCGAGAAAACCATTTACCATTGACCGCATTTTAAAAAGTGAGGAAGGGATGAATAATCGCTGTGAAACTTGGGGGTTGGAAATACTGAAAAAAAACCAGGGTAGAGATAAGCCCAAGAAAGTTTGAAAACTAAAATAGCCATTGCCTGGAACTGATAACCACTGAGGATAGTTGGTTTCAATTTGGTGAAGAAAGTTGTTGAAACCTCCTAAAAAATTCCCTATTAATATAAAAATAAAGATTATTGAACTGATTAACATCACCCCCGCTTGTAAGCTATCGGTTGTAGCTACCGAACGTAGACCGGCGATTTCGGTCCAAATCAAGGTGATCATGGTTGCGATGAGAGCTCCCCATAGAAAGGGGATCTTTCCATTCGATAAAGTATCCAATAAATACCCGATTCCCATCAATTGAATTGAAGAATAAGGAATCAAAAAAATAAGAGATATCCATGCCGACATAGCGCCAACTTTTTTATTTTGATAACGGTTGCTCAGTAGTTCGGCAGGGCTTATACAATTATAATGTTTACCAGCTCGCCAGTAAAAGGGACCAAAAAGAACTGCCCAAAAAAGACCAGAAAGATAAATGAGTTCAAAGCCAAGAGCCCCAACCCCGCCTTTATACGTTAACCCGGCTAAACCCAGAAGCATAAAAGCACTGTAGGTAGTGGCACTATAGGAAAGAGAAGAAATATATCCCTTTAATTTTCGATCAGCCAAGAAATAATCCACCACTCCTTTTGAACGACCACGGTGAGAGAGAAAGGCAATGAGAGTTCCCCATACCATATAGACAATAATGGCGATCCAAATGAGTTCAGTCTTCATTTTTCCAGAAACCCATCATTTTCGTCATAAGATATATCGCTATCAAAGAATATCCAATCCAAAATAAAAAACTGCCATAGAATTTATGAACTTTTTGCAGCAAGGTGAAGGGGATGAGATAGGCAAGGATTACCAAGGGTATATACCCCAAGATGTATTTTTTCATTGTCTTCCTCCTTTGGTTTGATTCGATCGTGGTTTTATTCCTATTATTTAAGCATAAAAAGTTATAAAATTATATAGAAAACTTATGATGACAGTGAAAATGAATGGTGTAATATTTTAACTTTCTTCTTTCAAAAAAGATGACAATTGAGCGAGGCTTGAAGCTGTAATTTTTCCATTATCGCAAGAAGTCGAACTGTTTTTTGGTTGAACGACGTGGCAATCTCTGCCACCCAGTTTGTCATTCTGAGGAGCGTTTTATGCGACGTGAGAATCTCATCCTTTTAATTCTTTTCCAAAATTAAATATAAAAAGATGAGATCCTCACGCGGAAAAGCACCGCTCAGGATGACAGATGAAAGGCACACCCCCCTAACCCACTCAATGGGGGAATTTAT
>JAAYUP010000470.1 GCA_012517635.1 Candidatus Atribacter alterifermentans | reverse complement strand
GCGTTTTGTGTTGAATAATTGGTAAGATATTCCCGAGCTAAATCCGGATTTGATTGATAAATATCAAGTGCTGTTTTTTGAACGACTGGTATGAGTTCCAGCATCTTTAACTCATATTTATCCTGCATCAGGACGATATCAGCTCGCATGGCTTTATAATTCAAATTTGCCCAATTTGCAACGAAATTGAAAGCCCACCAGGCACTGTCCCGGCTAAATTGTGCAGTATCGACCTGCGAAAAGGATTGAGGAAGGGATTGAACTCCGGCAAAAAAAGGTATAAATAAGGTTTCAGAAGGCTTATCCAAACCGACCCATAAAATCCCTCCGATTGGATCAGGAAGATCGGCTTTCCCTTGACAAATAGTTGAATAACCGCAATAAAATACCGATATCGGCCGTTCCCAGGCTCCAAGCAACTCCCTATTTGGATTTCCAACATCACCTTGTCCATCATTCGGTCCATAGCAACGGTTGGGATTCCCAAAGGGTCCAGCTGCGATTCCTTTGGTCAGGTCAAACTCGGTTCCTTCATAATGATCCCGTATCAGCATCATGACATCTCTTACGCTGAGTTTTTGATCAGGTTGAATTGAAAAAGGATAATCCCGAGTAAAGCCATCCTCAACCCAGGGAGAAAACTCACGAGAGGGTGCAACCATTGAAAAAAGCCGCCATACCCGGCGCAAGGAATAATAGGGATGATTATATTCACCAAGGCTCACGGTTTTCAACCAATCAAGATGGCCATCGGCATCCTTCCACCAGCCATGTTTTTCAGCTATTTCAAGTAAATTGGATGAAAAAAGAATATCAGGATCATCTGGATCGATCTCTCGAATACGAAACTGATTTGCAGCAACAAAGATTTCACCGTCGGGCACTTTTTTAGCAACCCATAACCCACCGGTTTCATCTGGTGAAGGAGCTATTTCCATGACCCAAGCTTCCTTGGGATCAGCTACCGGCAAGGTTTCTCCAGTACCGTAATATCCGTATTCATCGATCAGTTTTCCCATGAGCTCAACCGCTTCTCGAGCGGTTTTGCAGCGTTCCAGTGCAACACGTGATAATTCCGAAGAATAAAATATCAGTTTTTCCGGTTTTGGATCAAGCTGTACTTTTGCTCCGTCGGTGCATTCACCAAACATGAGCTGATGTTCATTCATAATGCCGTACGAACCGTCAAAGTAAGCATAGGTATGGGCGACTTGGGGAATATATCCCAAAGGGATTGATTGTGGAAACCCGGGGGTATTGTATCCTGGTCCTCGATCAGTTGTGTTTATCCGAGGATAAAAAAAACTGGCATATTGTGGAAATTCATCGATTGCCGCTGCTGAGCAATAAACTGGTCGGAGTTCGCCCTCTTGGTGATCCATGGCTGGCACATAAATAATCCTCTGGTCGATAAGATGGTTATCATCGGAATGAGCAACCAGCATTGAACCATCTATAGTGGCGCCTGGAGTGACAATTAAAGTTGTACAAGATAAGGCTTTTGGTTGAAAGAATAAGAACAGAATAAAAATATAAATCATTGATAATAGCAATTGCTTTTTGAATGGTATCATTTTAGCCCCCTCTTCAAAAAATTTTTTACTATCCAAATTTCTCCTATTTATAATATCTCAAAAATTTCCATCTATGGATAAAATTTTAATATTTAAAGAAAAAAATTATTGAATGTTGAACTTGACATCAATCCAATAATAAATTAGAATGAAAAAACTAAATCGTTTTAGGTGTATAATGACTGTTACTTTAAAAGATGTCTCTAAATTAGCTGGAGTATCTCCTGCTACTGCATCTTTAGCGCTTAATAATCAAAAAGGTGTCTCCGAGAAATCAAG
>JAAYUP010000469.1 GCA_012517635.1 Candidatus Atribacter alterifermentans | reverse complement strand
TGATGAAAGGCACACCCCCCTGAATCCCACCTCAATGGGGGAATTGATTGAATTGGGGTTACAGGATAGACCCTCATGCCGCATAGCGGCACCACATGAGGACAAAAACTGAGAGGGTCTATCCTCTCAGTTTTTGTCTTTTACAATTTTTTTCATCTTACGCCGTAGGCTGCTATCCTGTTGTAGTTTACAGGATAGATTTGATAAATCCTCCGTCAAAATAATAAGACGAGCCAATACAATATGACGCAAGAGGTGAACAGAGGAAAACGATGAATTTAGCCAATTCTTCGGGGGTAGCAAAACGGGATATCGGTGCTAAATCCTTAGCAACACGGTCAAGATATTCTTCGGGAGTGATGCCCAAATCTCGGCTTAAAATCGAGGCAGTTTTTTTCCAATCCGGTGTTATGATGAGACCCGGACATACACTGTTAACATGAATATGATCATGAACCAATTCATTTGCCAGGCATTTGGTAAACATAACTAAAGCAGCTTTGGTCGTGTTATATATCGGTTCGTAATCCAGAGGCTGCTTCGCACAAACTGATGCAATATTTACAATCGCTCCTCCACCTCGTTTTTTCATAAAAGGAACTAACAAACGAGCTGTACGAATCGCCGCCATGACATGAAGATCCCAATATGAATACCATTTCTCATCGGGTGCTGTCATAATTTTTTCAGCACTGCCAGTACCGGCGTTATTGACCAAAATATCCGCACCACCGTAGCTTCTTTCTATTTCTTTCACAAAGTTTTGAATGTCTTCCATTTTTGAAACATCAGCCTTCACTGCGAGAACTTTAACCTTGAATTCGCTGCGAATTTGATCGGCAACGTCTTGGAGGCGTTCTTCATTTCGAGCACAGAGTGCCAAGTGCGTTCCTTCATTGGCCAATTCTTTGGCAATTCCTAACCCAATCCCGACACTTCCTCCAGTAATACAGGCAATTTTGTCTTTGAGTTGCATATCCATGCTCTTCTCTCCCTTCGTCATATTTAATATTTACTATTTCAGACTAGAAAAGAATCGTATTGAATTAAATAATCTGAGTAAAAAAATATGTTCCTTCTTCGAAAGATTTCACTCCCAAGGAGGGGAAATAACAATTCTCAAATTTGAGATTCGTCTCACCAATGAATGACCAGTGCTTTCAAACGTTTCCCTTGTTACTTTTACCCATCACAGTTCTATAGCTCGTATTTACTGTAATAATGCGGGCTAAGAATTTTTATTCCGAAACCCATTTTAACACTTCACCTTACAATACTTTTGACAGGCGTCAATGTAGGCTAGTATGTTTTCAACAGGAATTTCCTGACCGAGAGTGTTCGAAGGTGATACGATTAAAGATGGGATAATCCGCCCTAAATCCATTCGTGATTTCACTTCCTTTTCAATATCATCTTTGCTCCCAAAAGGAAGGGTACTCTGAACACTGATTGTTCCCCAAAAACTCAATCGATCTCCATATCGTCTAATAATTCTTTCTGAATCTTGGCATTCAGGTTGAATGGGATGAATGATATCAAAACCAACTTCAATAAGATCAGGGATGATTTCTTCGATGTGCCCACAGGAATGGAGGAAAAAGTATCGGTCTAAATAATCAGACCGTAATTCTTTCAATATTCTTTCCCATTCAGGCTTGATAAACCTCCTCCACAATGACGGATTTATTTGCAGACAATTTTGCATTCCATAATCATCATAAAAGCACAGAATTTCAACCCCCGCTTTAGCGTGTGCTTGAGCAAACTGCAAAGTAAAGTCGGATACTTTCCGTAAGAGCACTTGAGCAAGATCTGGCCGAGTCAATAAATCAATCATAAAATTTTCCATACCACGAAGCCAGTGAGACCATTCATAAAGACTCCCACAGTACCCTGACGAAATATATCCCTTGGATTTGATTTCCAAAGCCCTTTGCTGAACAATGGGAAAGCTTTTTTTATCGATCTCGGGTACGGGGAACTCTTCAATATCTTTTATGGTATTGCGGTCAGCAAGAGGATGGACCATTTGTTCCGAACCGGGATTATCCGGCCATTCAATCAATCCAACACCCCAAGGGGAGATCGTTGCTCCCTGGGGGAGAGGGGGATTGAAATAATCCGCAGTAATTCCGTTGGAAAGCATACGAAGACCAAAATTCGAGGATGACGTATGAAACTTTGGCTCTTCTTCCTCAGAATGAGCAACCTGAACTTCAAAAAGGTAATGATCATTCAAATCAGTTATTCCAGTAAACTGGGTAAATTTTTTATATGTACCAGGGGTAAATGCTGAACTCGCTCCAAAATGAAGGCTCCATGGAATTTGGTCAATATTTCCCCTCCGTTTTATAACCCTGATAATTCGCTCCCTTGGAATGAGCTCCATGAATGATCTCCCTTCACTTCAACCTCTTACTTTCATTGATCATTCCATCAAAAAAACCATTTCGGGCTACCAGCCTTCTCATCGGAAAATTGAACAAAAAAGTCGTCATTTTTAACCAAGCGGGGTAATGAAATCTAGGTATTCAATCGAACAATATACGCATTTAAGACGCTAGCAAAACTTACCCAGATCAAGTAGGGCACTAATAAATATCCAGCAACCCGATCAATAGGAAAAAATTTGATGATCGTAATGACGATGAAAATCCAGAGAACGACAATAGTATATATACCACCAAGTGGATATCTGAAGCCAAAAAACACGATGCTCCATAGAATATTCAAAGCGAGCTGAACGAAAAAGAATACCATCGCAGCGATAACCCCAACCTCAATTCCATTTTTTCTCCAAACGAGATAGAGGGCAATCCCCATGAGAGTATAAAGCACTACCCAAACCAGACCAATGAACCAACCAGGTGGGGTAAAAGGAGGTTTTACCAAAGTTTCATACCAATTTGGGATAGCCGCTGAAGTAAACCAACTCCCAATCAATCCGGCTCCTTGACAAATCGCAATGCACAAGACCAGTTTCCAAATTTGCATATAAACCGTCTTCTTTGAATTTTCAAATTTTTTTATGGTTTGAATTTGTTCAATTCGATAAAGCCTCATATTACAAAAATCGCCTCATTTTCCTAACATTAAAAGACTTGTTCTAAAAATCAACCCTTGACATCAACTCCTATTAGCTATAAAGATACAATCATTATAAAACCATTTTATCAGAAAAGAGTATTTTTCTCTTTCCGAAGAAAACACTTCCATTCTGCGAATGAGTTTACAATAATAGAATACGAAATTATTCCTATTTTGTCATGGGTTATCGGTTGATTAATGTGGCATTTCTTAGTCCACCATGCATTCGTTATGGTATCTATTAAACCAAAAGGAGCATATTTTTATGAATCAAAAAAAAGAAAAAATTTCTCTTATAGGAGTTGGAAAGGTTGGTTCTACACTGGCACTGGCCATTCTGACTAAGGGTCTTGCTAGTGAGATGGTTTTAGTAGACAACAATAATGACCGAGCTCGGGGTGAGGCTTTTGATCTCATTCATGCCAGTGCTTTCGCCCATCCTATGAAAATTTATGCTGGTTCCATTGACGAAACCAAGCAATCGGATATCATTGTTATTTCCGCATCAGTTCCCATGATCAATATGAAAAATCGCTTGGAACTCGCCGGTGGGAATGCTGAACTTTTCCGCACTTTTATACCCCGCTTATCTCGGCTCAGCCCTGAAGCCATTTTTATTATTATCAGCAATCCGGTGGATATTATGACTTATTACACTTTACAGCTATCAGGATTCCCTCCTTCCCGGGTGATGGGGACCGGAACTCTGATCGACAGCGGTCGCTTTCGCTCTTTACTTGGACTTTACAGTGGGATTCATCCCGAGGATATTCACGCCTATATCTTGGGCGAACATGGTGAAAGCGAATTTGCCGCGCTGAGCCTCGCCAATTTTGGTGGGTTGAAAACTGAATATTCAATCCCAGTTTGCCGAAAAACCTGTCCACTGAAAACACCAATTGAGGTTTTTGAAGAAGCTAAAGAAGGGGGTATGATGGTCTATCAACAAAAGGGATATACCAATCATGCTATAGCACTCGCTACCTGCGCTTTAATTGAAGCCATAGTCAACGATTCAGGTCGAATCCTTCCAGTCAGTACTCTGATTGATGGGTGCTTAGGAATACGAGACATGTGTCTTTCCCTTCCGGCAGTTTTGGGGCGAGAAGGAATCCTCAAAATCATTGAGCTCCCACTTAATGAAAAAGAACAAACTGCTTTCAAGTCGTCGGCCACTATTTTAAAGCACGTCACCAAAAAGCTAAAAATCGAATCAATTCATGAAACTTCGTAATAGTTATTGATGATGACGGCGGGTGAAATAGAAATGGAGGCGGGCGGAACCCGCTCGCCGTTCTTCTCTCAACCGATCGGTGAGCTGACGAATTGAATATCCTGATAACAATAGTTCTTCTTTCTCCTTGTTATCACTGAGATTGTCAAGGGTTCTATCCAAAGGGAACTCGAGCAGGTCTCCCTCATAGCGAATACCAACATCGAGGGAATGATTATCGATAATTACCATCACCTCGATATTCTCATGAGCGAGCTCCAGTTCGGCTACCTTTTTATAAAATTCTTGGAGTGCCAATTTTGCCCGATGAAAGACTTCTTTATCAATCCCAGCTGGTAAAACTTCTTTCTCCATAAATTCTTGAATCCGCAGTAGATCCCTGCCACCCGCATCGAGCTCGATATTTTTTTTGGTCAGAAATTTGATTTCCCGTTCATCTTCTAAGCCTAATAACTTTATTGCTTGCTCGCGGAGTTTATATTTCTGGATTTTTCCACTGGCGGTAGCCGGAAACCCTTCCAAAAAAAAGAAATAGGCTGGTATTTTAAATCGCGAAATCCGGCTCCAACAAAAATCTTTGGCTTCAACTTCAGTCATCGCTTCACCCGGCCTTAATTGGACAAATGCCACCACTTCTTCTCCGTAATACCGGCTTGGTATTCCAACCACTTGGACATCTTTAATTTTGGGATGAAGGTAGAGATATTCCTCGATTTCTCGGGGATA
>JAAYUP010000468.1 GCA_012517635.1 Candidatus Atribacter alterifermentans | reverse complement strand
TTCTTCCAATAATAGCTGACTATACCCTTTTAAAACCGTTAAAGGGGTCTTTATTTCATGCCAAACAGCATGAGTTAGGTATTTCTTCTCTTTTTCTTCCGCTTCCTGTGCTTCAATATCAGTCAGAATGAAGAAACAATGTGTATCTCCAGTTATTCTCTGCACATTAATTTTCATGGTTCCTATCTCAATAGTTTGAGAATCTTTAGTCATTTTTGTTAAGAGCGAACCGAAAACTGGAAATTCATGAATTGATATTTCCCTTCCCTCATGGTTAGCTAATCCAGTGAAACGAGCAAATGCGGAACTATACTGTAATATATCACGGTAATAATCCCAATAGGCTATAGCCAGAGACAAATGATCAAAAATCTGAAGATTGGTTTTTATCAATTGAATTAACTGGTTTTGTAGTCTTTGTCGTTCCTGAACCAAATCCAAAGCTAAGTCTTGGTAATTTTGGTAGTTTTTTCCTAATCCCAATTTGTTTTGTAAAAAATGTAATGCTTCTTTTCTTTTTTTAACCTGTTCATATATAAAAAAACCGATGATAAAAAAAACAAAAGAGATAGTAATAATAATAGAAAGAAAATTCAAACTGGTAATCACGACGAAACAGTACGCTCCATGAAGTTTTTTGTCTATCAACTTTTCGAAAAGATAATGAATTGAATCATTATTTTATAGGAATAAAACCTTCGTCTTCAACAATCTTCTGTCCTTTATCGCTGAAAACATAATTAATAAATTCTTGAGATACCCCTGCGGGAACCCTCGCTGTGTAGAGGAAAAGACCTCTGCTTAAAGGATAACTTCCGCTAATAACATTATCCCGGGTAGGTTCAACATTATCCAAAGTTAAGGCTTTTACCTGGGGAGTAAGATAACCAAAACCAACATAACCAATAGCATTCAAATTCCTGGAGACTTCATCAAGGATAGGACGATTCGAAGTTAATCTTAAAACTTGAGGTGCCATTTCCTCGTTGTCTAAAATATGATCGTTAAAGATTTCAAAAGTTCCGGAATTGGTATCTCGGGAGATGGCAACTAAAGGTCGATCATATCCTCCCAAAGCCTCCCAATTATGAACAAACCCAGTATAAATTTTTTTAAGCGTATTGCTATCAAGCCGGTCAATTGGGTCGTTTTTTGCATGAACGATGATAGCAATAGCATCATAAGCAATGGTATATTCTTGAACATCCAACCCCTTATCCTGGGCTTTTTGCAATTCATTTTCCTTTATTTTACGAGAAGACATGGCAATATCAGCAATTTGATCTATAAGTGCTGCAATTCCCACTCCCGATCCTCCACCACTGATAGTAACTTCGTATTCCGGGTAATCATTCATAAATTCCTCAGCCATAATTTGTATAATGGGAAGCACGGTTGTCGAACCTTGAATATTCATTTTTTCTTTTGCCGAAGAAAAGCCTACTATAAGGAAAAAAAGTAAGATGATAATCGAAAAAAGCCTCAATTTAAACATAAAAAAACCAACCTCCCTTCATGATTCTATAGAAAAATGTGATAGTATTAATGATAATAATAAAAAATAAATCACAATCATTATTATAATGTAAAAAGGGGGTTTGT
>JAAYUP010000467.1 GCA_012517635.1 Candidatus Atribacter alterifermentans | reverse complement strand
TTATCACCTTCTTAAATTTTTTCCTCTCCCCTGGTGGGAGAGGTATAGGTGAGGGGGACTATTTTCATCCTCATCTGGTGCTGCGAAAGCAGCATGACGGTCTATCCTGAAAAACCACGGGCATGATAAATCAAGCCCCTACCAAAGATTTTTAAAAAAGGCGTCATCCTGAGCCCTCGCTCTTCGAGGGCGTGAGGATCTCATCTTGTAATTTTTTTTTGCCCTTTAATTCTTTTTTCATTCACCCCCTCTCCCCCTCAGCCTTTATCGCGCCCGGTCTTTATTTAAATAGAGATATACCAAAGTATTCGAATTTAGGGTTTTCATCATCGTATGGGGTCACAAAAACGGTACGAGGATTTATCTTATAGTAAATATGAGCTTAAAACACGAACATAATTTGCCCGTTCGAAACGCTCTGGTTCTTTTACCGATTTTTGACTCATGCTTCCCTGCATTTGTTGAATAGACAGATACTCATGTTCTTCCATCCAAGCCACCAGGTCTTTGAGTATGGATTCAAGATAAGGAATGCCTTTTTCAAACAAAACTGATGCCATCATGGCAACTTTGGCACCAGCCATCATGGCTTTGAGAACATCAACATGAGAATGAATACCGCCTGTTATTGCCAGGTCAGCCTTAATATGGTTGTATAAAATTGCAACCCAACGAAGGCGAAGACGGAGTGATTCGGAGCGGCTGAGGTTCAAATTAGGAATGACTTCAAGTTTTTCGATATCAAAATCAGGTTGATAGAAACGATTGAAAAGCACTAATCCATCCGCTCCAGCATCTTCAATTTTTTTAGCCATATTTCCCATTGAACTAAAATAAGGACCTACTTTCACTGCCAAAGGAAATTTGGTGTTTGATCTCACCGATTTGATTAAATCGATATAATTTTTTTCTACCGTCTCTCCAGTATTATCAAAATGAGTAGGGAGATAATAAATGTTCAATTCCAACGCATCCGCTCCAGTATCTTCAATTTGTTTAGCATACTTAACCCAAGCTCCCTCAGTTGTTCCATTAAGACTGGCAATTAAGGGTATCTCGAGTGCTTTTTTGGCTTTTTGGATGTACTCTAAATAATTTTCAGGGCCAAGATTGTAATGATTCAAATCGGGAAAATAAGTAATCGATTCCGCATAACTTTCCGTCCCTTGAGTAAGACGATTATCAAGCTCTAAGGATTCGAGGGTGAGTTGTTCTTCAAAGAGAGAATGGAGAACTACAGCTCCAGCCCCTTTTTCTTGCATGAGTTTAAGATTATCAATTTTTTCGCTCAATGGAGAGGCCGAAACGACTAAGGGATTTTTGAGATTAAAACCCAAGTATGAAGTTGAAAGATCAATCATTAAAAATCACCTTCCTTCAAAATTTCCAAAAAGTGTTTATGATAATTTTTATAAATAATTAAAAATAACCATACAAATTTCCTATTAATAATCATTTAACCCTTCTTTATAGCTTTTATTTCATTTAAGACTTTTCTAATAAAGGAAGATTAAAGTACAAAATAGCCGAAAGACAAAGTAAATCTTCATGCTCCTTTCGTGGCACTCATTGATGATGAAAATCCAAATTCGGCATGTCATGGCATGTCGCTCCATTAAAATTAAATTAGTGGGGTAGGATTTATCATGCCCATTTTTATTCCATCATTGCGAGGAATCCAACCGTTCTTTGGTTGGATGACGTGGCAATCTCATTTCATAGTTTTTTTAAAAAAGAGAACGAAAAGACGAGA
>JAAYUP010000466.1 GCA_012517635.1 Candidatus Atribacter alterifermentans | reverse complement strand
TATATTACGAAATTGAATACCGAAAATAATCGTTATTACAATTGTTACAATAAATATTGGCCAGGCATAACGAACGATGAAATCTTCTAATTTTTTCACAATGAGTGGGCCTCCCTTTTAAACTGACCGTTCAGTCGAAATATCTTTGTTATATTATCCAACTTTAAAATGATATTCAAGTGTTTTATTATTTTTTCCAGATATTTTTATAGCTCCCCAAGATCCTTAAAAATAAAGTGTGTTCTTCTAAAGATTGAACGGTTTTTTTATACCGATCTTCTATAATGTTTCCTTCCCAATCGGCATAAAAAAGATACTCCCAAGGTTTTCCCGGTATGGGTCGGGATTCTAACTTAACAATATTAATTTGTGCATCAGCAAAGATTTTCAGTATTTGAAAGAGAGCGCCCGGTTGGTTTTTTAATATAAAAACTCCTGAGACCTTGTCGTCTTCGATTGAAGGATTAAAAGTTTGAGACAAAATTATAAACCGGGTAAAATTACGAATATTGTCTTCAATGTCTTCTTCTAAAACGGTAAGATGATATTTCTCAACCGCTTCTTGGCTGGTTATGCAGGCTCCACCTAAACCAAATTCTGAAGTCCTACGAGCTGCTTCTTCGGTATTTCCAACATCCATAATCCGGGTGTTTTTCATTGATTCTAAAAATCGGCTACTTTGAGCAAACCCCTGGGGATGGGCAAAAAGTACCTGGACATTTTCTCGGGTTGTTCCAGGGAAAACGGCTAAATGTTGGGAAACTCTGATGATTCTTTCTCCTACAATAAACACATCCGGATAATCAAGAAAAAGTTCATAATTCCCATGAATACTTCCAGTTATAGTATTTTCTATTGGTAAAACTCCATAACTGGCATTTCGGGAAACCACTTCTTCGAAAATCTGGCGAAAACTACTGCAGGTTATGAATTCTGAGCTATCTGGAAAAATTTTCCGGGCTACTTGTGAACTAAAGGACCCAATTTTGCCCAAAAAAGCTACTTTTGGTGATAAAGAAGTTTGATTTTGAGCAGGAATAAAGATTTGTTCACGAACGACATGGTGTTTGACAATCTCTTTACCGGTTAATACACTAATAATTTCCAAATCATTCATTAATTTGCGAAATTGGTCGGGATACAAACTTTGAGGACCATCGGATAAGGCTTTATCCGGCTCATGATGAACTTCAACAGTTATCCCATCGGCTCCACAGGCAACTGCCGCTCGAGCCATGGGAATTACCTTTTCTCTCAGTCCAGTACCATGACTTGGATCGACAATAACCGGGAGATGGCTGAGATCTTTAATCAAAGGTATAGCAGTTAAATCAAGCGTGTTCCGGGTAAGACGTTCGATGGTTCGAATACCACGTTCACAAAGGATAACCTTAAAATTGCCAAAACTTAGAATATATTCAGCGGCATTTAACCAATCTTCAATGGTTGCTGACATTCCCCTTTTGAGGAGAACAGGCTTGCCCAATTTTCCAACTTTCTTTAAAAGCTCAAAATTTTGCATATTTCTTGTTCCAATCTGGATAATATCAGCATATTGGGCAACGATATCAGCATTTTCAGGACTGGTCGCTTCAGTCACTATTGGAAGGTTAAATTTTTCACGGGCTTGAGCAAGAATTTTCAATCCTTCTTCTTCTAAACCTTGAAAACTGTAAGGTGAAGTGCGAGGCTTGTAGGCTCCTCCTCTGAGGATATGAGCACCCATTTGCTTGACAACCTCGGCTGTTTTAAAAAGTCTTTCCTTCGACTCCACCGCACAGGGACCGGCAATAATGGTTAAGTTACTTCCCCCAATAATCACTGAACCAACTTGAATAACCGTTCCTTCTGGTTTAAATTTACGATTGGCTAATTGATAAGGAGTGTTTATTTCAAAAGTTTCCTCAATCAATAAAGGGTCAATTAAGCCTGAAGGTGAGATATTTCCTTCAAATATAAGGATCGTTTTCTCAGTATCGACAAAATAGATAGAAATCCCTTGTTCTTTCCACTTTTTGGAAAGCTCAATTTTTTCGGTTTCATTGAGTCTTTTCTTAAGAAGGTATATCAATTAAGTCCTCCCATTTTTCAAAAAGTCATGTTGAAAAAATACGCTTCTAGATAAACAAAGTCAAGTTCTCTTTTCTAATTGTAATTTATAGAATAATGTATTTACAGGATAAACCCTCATGCTGCTTTCGCAGCACAAGATGAGGATGAAAATAGTCCCCCTCACCCTAACCCTCTCCCACGAAGGGGCGAGGGAAAAAATAATTAAAAAGAATGAATGAGTTCCTTCTCCCTTGATGGGAGAAGGTGAGGATGAGGGTGGTTTTTAAACGGTTCACCGTTCACGGTTCACCGTTCACGGTAGTTACAGGGTAGAAAAATTGCTGGGCGACTTTTTGAATTTCTTCCAAGCATGCTGAGCAATTTTTTATTTCAGCTTTTTTGTCAAACCCTCGAAAAACAATCTCTCCCTTATATTCACAGTGAAACCCATCGAAAAAAAAGCG
Organism: Candidatus Atribacter alterifermentans; assembly: GCA_012517635.1. Classification (GTDB taxonomy): domain Bacteria; phylum Atribacterota; class Atribacteria; order Atribacterales; family Atribacteraceae; genus Atribacter; species Atribacter alterifermentans. The sequence goes on along the minus strand of JAAYUP010000466.1, from coordinate 1,075 downwards.
GCTGGTTAAAATGACTCCCTCGAATAACTTTTTTCCCTGAGTTGCACCTACAGCCAAAAGAAATCCCTTTTTGGGTTTCATTTCCTCTTTTAAAAGATACTTACGTGACCAAAGAGCTTGGGATCGGTCAATGAGGGCTTTTAGAGCACTGGGAAATCCATAAAAAAAGATGGGGGCACTGATAATGACTCGGTCGGCTTGAAAGAGATGGTTTGAAACTTTTTTTATTTCGTCATCAAAAACACAGACACCAGTTTTTTCACAAACTCGACAACCTCTACATTGACTGAAGCTCAATTCTGAATGAATAATTTTGATAATTGTGTCAGTTGGTTGAACGGAAGATAAAAAAACGTCTAACATTACATCACTATTTCCACCGCGTCGGGGACTCCCATAAATAGCAACGATATTCACCCGCAGACCCTCCCCCAAAAACAGTATTTTTTATTTCTCTTTAGGAATTCGTGGTTTGGTGACAATTTCACATATTTCAAAATCGTAGAAGTTCTTAGCATAGGAAGGTTTGACCACCAAAAAAGTATCTCTATAAGTTGAAGCAACAATAAGTTTAGAAATTCCCAAATCCAGAGCTCTTTTTCGTGCTGCTTGCAGGGTGAGCTCGGTGTTTTCAGGACCGGTTTGATCATAATAAATAACTGGTCTTTCCATGGTTTCCTCCTAATAAATATTCAATATTCTAAAGTTAATGTTATCATACCTAACTTATTTTTTCTTCCCGGTTGTCTTATCCTGTAAAAGACATTTACCATGAATACCTTAACACTGTCATCCTGAGGCTTCGCTTTATGAAGCTGTGAGGATCTCATTTTTTACATATTATTAAATCGAGAAATCATATTTTTATTGTCACCTAATGCCACGGAAGTGGCAAGGATTTCTATCCTGAAAATACCGGACCGTTTTTTAATGTCATTCTTTCAGAGCAACCAACCAGGTTCTCATTCTAGGTTTTCACCCTCATCCTTAACCTTCTCCCATCAAGGGAGAATGAACTCTGAATTCTTTTTGTTCTTTTTTCCCTCACCCTTTCGTGGGAGAGGGTCAGGGTGAG
>JAAYUP010000465.1 GCA_012517635.1 Candidatus Atribacter alterifermentans | reverse complement strand
TTGTTCAGGATTAAACTGAAATTCACTAAGAAGTGACGAATAGGCGGGTAAAAAAAGCTTTATTGAAAAATCATTATTCGGGAGGTATTTGGTGAGCGCTCCAACCACATCACCCATTCCTCCGCTTTTAGCAAAGGGATACGCTTCGCTGGATACCATAATGATGTCCATTCATTGTCCTCCTGTCTCCCTCAATTGAATAAAAAAGAGGGGCAAATTCCATTTCCACTTCCCTTTTTTTATTGATTATTGGTAAAAAGAGGAAGAGATTGTTGATGAATGTCCTTTCTTCTTTTCATCACTCTTTCTTTAAACTTGACTAAATCTAATTCGTCCAACAAAGTAAATAAAGATTTCCATTGGACCTGCTGAAAATTCCACGCCTGAAAACTGATCTCAATGGGTATGGTATCAATAATGGTGGCTAACTGAATACTGAGTTCAATTTGTTGAGAGTGGTTCTGTATGGCTTTTTGGATTCGCAATGGAAGTTCATCAAAATGATGGAGAATACCCTGCCAATTATGGTAACGTTTTAAAAGGTCAAGGGCAGTTTTCTCACCAATACCAGGGAGCCCAGGAATGTTATCGGATGGATCGCCTGTCAAAGCGATAAAATCAATGACCTGCTGGGGAGTTATTCCATAATGATCTTCTATGGTTTTCTTATCAATTTTTTTTAATTGGGTAACTCCTTTTACAGGTTGAAGAAGGATAGTTTTATTATTCACTAATTGTAAAAGATCAAGATCTGAAGAAACCATTGCGACAGTGAATTGTTCTGGGATTTGGTGACGAAGGCTCCCAATGAGGTCGTCACCTTCAAAGCCTGGCATTTCAATCCACTTTAATCCAAAGGAAAGGATTAAATCCTTGACGAATTGAATTTGGGGTATTAACTCATCCGGCATCGGTTTTCGCTGGGCTTTGTATTCTTCTGCGAGTTGATGTCGAAAGGTTTTTTGAGGATGATCAAAAGTCGTCATGAGGGAAAAAGGATCAAAATCTTCGATTAATCGAAGGAGCATGTTTCCAAATCCCAAAACAGCACCGGTTGGCTTACCTTGAGATGAGGTTAATCGTGGCATGGCATAAAAAGCTCTATAGATAAGAGAACTCCCGTCTAATAACATTATCAATTTATTTGAGGTTTCCATGATTTATCCTTTTTAATCAAATAGAAACAGGTTGACAAAAGCTTTGAATTGACTATAATTTCTACAACGAGGGCCGAAGTGGCGGAATCGGCAGACGCACTAGACTCAAAATCTAGCGAGCTCCGGCTCGTGCGGGTTCAACTCCCGCCTTCGGCACCAACTGATTCCTTCTCTATTATTCAAAATCGGTATCAATGTAAAATCTTGGGCTTGACTCATCATGATTCCGATAATTTACTGGTCCACTTTCAATACCACTCGCCGTAACTCTGATTTCTATTTGAGCTGTGTTGGTTGATTCTTCAATTTTCACTCCAGCTTGCTTAGCAAAGATGCTTTGGTATAAGATTTCAATTTTTTTCTGCATGGTATGACTTTGGGTATAATCATTTGTAACATCTTTAATGAGTTGAAAGACCAGCTCCGAATCTTCAAACGGTTCAGTGGCAGCTAAATCAAGAGCTTTCTGATAACTCATATCGGCTTGATCGGAAAGCAATCCACTGATTTGAGAACTGACCCAACGGAATAAACGAGCGGCTAAAAAAGCTGAAATAAAGTCATTTTGCCTGGAAATTGCCAAACCATATGGGATGATAATATCCCAGGGTTTTTCTCGGTAAGTTTCAGGAGACCCATTCTGATAGAGAAATACGTTTTCTAAGTTCTGCCTCTCTTGGTTACTCATTCGCACTTGAGATACGGCATAGGTTCGCCATTTTTTAAATGCTTCCAAATGACCAGGTTGATTCTGGAGGATTATTTTCCACTCATTGATTGCTTGGGGAATTTGTTCCATCATCTCATACGTTTTTCCCAACCAGTATCGGGCATCCCAATAATCTGGTTTAATTTGAATAGCCTGTTGATAGGATTCTTTCGCTTTTTCATAGTTGTTTTGGGAGAAATAAATATATCCATTTTTATAAAAGGTTTCTGCATCTTGGGAATGAGCCAATGGCTCTGAATTTAAGCGAATGATCAATAAAAATAATAGAACAAGATAAAATACTCTCCGATATCTCATCACCATATCACCTCATCCAGCCAGCCAAAATCTCTTTTTTTGAACACCTTCCAAAACATCAAACAAGGCTTGTTCAAGTTCTCGATTCCAATTCACTCGGTATTGTTCCCCCATTTCAATTCCCCATCGCTCCTGAATACCAATAATATGGAGAACCACTGGTTGAGTCCCATTATATCTTTGCAAACAATCTTTTAAACTATAGAAAACCGAAAGAGGATCATCAGGGTTGGATATTTCAATATGAACTGGTTTTTCATTTGGTTTCATTTTATCTAGGTCGATTATTTTTTCTACAATAACTTTATTGACTCCGGAATCTAAAATATCTACTCTTCCTTCTAAACAGATGACATTCTCTTTTTCAAGGATATTTTGAAGCTGATCGACCATTTTTGGGAAAAAGATAGTTTCGAGAGTTCCGGTTTCGTCTTCAAGGGTGACAAAGTACATATCTTTTCCGTTTTTGGTAGTGATTTTTCTTGATTCAACGATGGCCCCCATAATTCGTACCATGACTTTTTCCTTCATCATTTGAACTTGCTCAAGGGGAATGACATTTAAAAATGGGTAGGAGGCAAGAACGTTTCTGACCGGATGATCACTAATATAAAGACCGATCATTTCTTTCTCCATGGAAAGGAGGTCACGGGGATGAAATTCTGAGACTTCCCGAAGAGAAATTGTTTCCTGAATAATTGGTTTTAAGTCACCAAAAAGTGTTGCCTGTAATGGGTGATTTTTTTTCTTTCTTTTGGCATAAAAATGGATAATTTCTTCTAATGAGCTTAAAAGTTGATTTCGGTTGTGATGAAGACTATCGAAAGTTCCGGCTTTGATGAGACTTTCGATAACTCGTTTATTGATTACCCTTTGGTCTATCCGTTCCATGAAGTCAAAGATATTTTGAAAACGCGCTTCTTTTCTCCGAGTTAGGATTTCACTCACCGCATTTTCACCAACATTCTTAATGGCTGCCAATCCAAAACGGATTTTCTTTTCTCCAACAACGGTAAAATTAGCTAAACTCTCATTCACATCTGGGGGAAGTATTTTGATCGAGAGTCGGCGAGCTTCCATAATAAATTTTGCAATTTTATCAGTGTCCTCCTGAATGCTGGTTAAGCAGGCAGTAAGATATTCGGTAGGATAATGAGCTTTGAGATAAGCCGTTTGATAGGATATAAAAGCATAGGCGGCACTATGTGATTTGTTGAATCCATATCCAGCGAAATATTCAATCAGGTCGAAAATTTCGGCAGCGATCTTGGGGTTATGACCTTTCTCTTTCGCTCCCTGAATAAACCGGTCTCTTTGTTGTTCCATGACATCAGCTTTTTTCTTTCCCATGGCTCGACGAAGAATATCAGCCTGACCCAAAGTAAAGCCTGCGAATTCGCTGGCTATTTTCATGACCTGTTCCTGGTAGAGAATGACACCATAGGTTTCTTTTAAAATGTCTTCCAAGCTTGGATGAGGGTAGATGACTTTAACTTTCCCCTGTTTTCTTTTAATAAAGTCATCAATCATTCCACTTCCCAATGGCCCAGGTCGATAGAGAGCTAAAAGCGCAGTGAGTTCTTCAATCACGGTTGGACGGAATCTTTTAAGGAGTTCCTTCATACCCGAACTTTCTAATTGAAATACTCCAGTCGTTTCCCCTCGTCCCAATAGTTCATAGGTATCCTGGTCATCGAGAGGAATCGTATCTATATTTATTATTTTTTGGGACGTTTTTTTAATAATATTTAAAGTTCGTTCAATGACGGTAAGAGTCCTTAAACCCAAAAAATCCATCTTGAGCAAACCTAATTCACCTAAGGTATCCATGTCGAACTGAGTGACGATTTCATTATTGGTCATTTTTTGAAGTGGAACATACTCGGTAAGAGGCTTGTGAGAAATCACCACTCCAGCAGCATGCATCGAAGCATGACGGCAAAGCCCTTCTATTCTTTGAGCGATTTCTAAAAGTTGAGCAACGTTGGAATCATTTTTAATCAATTTTTTTAATTCGGTATTGGTATCGATTGCCTTTTCGAGGGTCACGCCCGGTAATCCTGGAATAAGTTTGGCGATTTTATCAACTTCTCCATAACTCCATCCCAAAGCTCGACCAACATCACGAACTGCTCCTCGAGCCATCATGCGACCAAAAGTAATGATTTGTGCCACATTGGTGTGGCCATATTTCTTGGAAACGTAATCGATGACCTCTCCCCTTCTTTCAAAGCAAAAGTCAATATCGATATCAGGCATACTAATTCGTTCTGGATTAAGAAAGCGTTCAAATAAAAGTCCATAACGAAGAGGGTCAATATTGGTTATTCCGAGAGAATAGGAAACTAAACTTCCAGCCGCTGACCCTCTCCCTGGTCCAACCATGATTCCCTTTTCTCGGGAATATTTGACAAAGTCCCATACAATTAAGAAATAAGCATCATAACCCATATTGTTAATAACCTTTAACTCGTATTCTAACTGGGTTTTGACTTTTTCGGGTGGGGGATCTCCATAACGACGTCGAAGTCCCTCCAGACAAAGGTGTCGGAGATATCCAGGAACGTCAAATCCCTCCGGTACGATAAATTCTGGCAAGAGGACTTGACCGAGCTCCAATTTCACATTGCATGATTCGGCGATTCTTTCGGTATTTTCAATTGCTTCAGGAATCGAGGAAAAGTCACGAATCATTTCTTCAGGGGTTTTAACATAAAATTCTTGAGTAGGAAAACGAAGCCTTTTTGGATCGTTGAGATTAGTAGCCGTTTGAATAGCCAAGATGATATCATGGACACGAGCGTCTTCCTGGTTGAGATAGTGAGAATCATTTGTGGCTACTAATGGAATTTTTAATTTTTTCCCAATTTGAATTAAAACTTGATTAACCTTGGTTTGGTCGGGAATCTTATTTTCTTGCAACTCTAAATAAAAAGCATCACTTCCAAATAGCTCACGATATTCTGCCGCTAAATTTTCGGCTTCCTTTGGTTTGCCGGCTAAAATGAGCGAAGGAATTTCTCCAGCCAAACAGGCACTGAGAGCGATGAGTCCTTCTGAATGTTCTTGTAACAAAGCCCGATCGATACGGGGTTTGTAATAAAAACCTTCAAGAAATCCTAAACTTACTAACTTAACCAGATTCCGATAACCGGTTTGATTTCGAGCTAATAAAACCAGATGGAAGGCACTTTCTTCACCCTTCGTAACGGTTTTCTCAAAACGGCTACCCGGAGCAACGTAGGTTTCGCACCCAATTATCGGTTTGATACCGGCATTGAGAGCTTGTTTGTAAAAATCAATGACCCCATACATCACTCCATGATCTGTAATAGCTATCGCTTGTATTCCAGTCTCTCGAGCTTTCTGAAGCAATTCTTGAATACGAATTGACCCATCCAGCAAGCTGTATTCAGTATGAAGATGGAGATGAGAAAAGTTCATTTCTTTAACCCTCAGCCGATAATTCTTTATTGAGGATGCTTTTAACCAAGTCCGGATTAGCTAAACCTCGAGTGGTTTTCATAACTTGACCAAAAAGAAAATGAAAGGCTTTTTCTTTTCCACCTAAAAAATCAGCGACACTTTGTGGATTCTGTTCGATGACCTGGCGCACTATTTTTTCAATTTCTTTTTCACTATTAATTTGAGCAATGCCCTTCTTTGCCATAATTTCTTTCGCCCGATTTCCGGTTTGAAACATCTCTTCCAGGACGGTCTTGGCAATGGTTCCACTGATTTCTTTTTTGTCAATCATCTTTAGTAATTCTATAAAAGATGAGGGTGAAATTTTACTTTGTTTGATATCAATATCGAGAATATTCAGATTTTTTAAGACTTCGGTTATGGTCCAATTGGCAATAAATTTTGGTTTATTGAGTTCTTGAATGCAATCTTCAAAAAAATCGGCTAATGATTTTTCTTGAACTAAAACACTTGCTTCTGGTTCAGTGAGTTCATACTCAATCATAAATCGTTCCTTTCGTTCCAAGGGGAGTTCAGGAAGTGATGATTCGATTTGTTGAATAACTTCTTTGTTTACAATATAAGGGAGAAGGTCAGGATCGGGAAAATACCGGTAGTCCTCAGCATCTTCCTTCCCTCGTGAAGGAACTGTTATTTCATTCGTTTCATCCCAGTGTCGTGTTTCTTGAGGAACACAACCACCCTCTTCTAAACATTTTTTTTGCCGCTCAATTTCATATTCTAATGCCCGATATACCGACCGAAAAGAATTCATATTTTTAACCTCAACCTTGACTCCCATATGGTCGGGGTGGGTTGAAATGGATATATTGGCATCACAACGCAAGGAACCTTCTTCCATATTTCCATCGCTCACTTCAATAAATTTCACCAAATCCCGGAGAACATTTAAACACTCCCGGGCTTCTTCGGGATGATGGAGGTCAGGCTCGGTAACTATTTCAACCAGCGGAATTCCACAACGGTTAAAATCAACACCAGAACTCTTTTCTGGAAGGTTAATGCCTTCATGGATGAGTTTCCCAGCGTCTTCTTCAATATGGACTCGTTTAATCCGAACTTGTTTTTTTTCGCCTTGGGTTAGAAAATCAAAATAACCATTAATGCCTATCGGAAGGTCATATTGGGAAATTTGATATCCCTTCGGAAGATCAGGATAAAAATAGTTTTTTCGATGAAAAACCACCTTCGGAAGGAGCTGACAATGGAGTGATGAAGCAGTTCGAAGAGCGAGTTGCATGGCGTGATGGTTCAAAACTGGTAAAGAGCCTGGAAGCCCTAAACAAACTGGACAGACCAAACTATTGGGTGGTTTACCGATGTAGTCGGTTCCACATTGACAAAATAGTTTCGCCTGGGTAAGAAGTTGACAATGAACCTCTAAACCTATAGTAATATGCCAGTTAGCCATCAAAGTACCTCCTTTTTGAGATTGATCGAATCGACATCAGGAGGTGGAACCGATAAAATCTTTTCTAAAAAAGAGGCAAAACTTAATATTTTTCCTTCTTGAAAGGGTGCCCCCAAGACTTGCAATCCAATAGGAAGGTGTTGATGATACCCACAATTGAGTGAAAGAGCTGGAATTCCTGCCATAGCTGAGGGTATTGTAAAAACATCGGCTAAATACATTTGGTAGGGATCATGGCTTTTTTCTCCAAACTTAAAAGGTAAGCTGGGAGTAACTGGAGTGAGGAGGATATCGCATTTTTCAAAACTATCTTCAAAGTCTTTTTTCACCAAAGTCCGAACTTGCATGCCTTTGAGGTAAAATTCATCGTAATAACCTGAGCTTAAACAATACGTTCCTAAAATAATCCGGCGGAGGGTTTCTTTTCCGAAACCGGTGGTTCTCGTTCGAGTGTAAAGGTCTTGAAGATTGAGGGGATCATTACACCGATAACCGTAAGCAATACCATCATAACGAGCTAAATTAGAAGAAGCTTCAGCTGGGGCTACGATATAATAGGCTTCCAATGCGTAATCGGTATGAGGGAGCGATACCTCGATGATTTCGAACCCCTCATTGGTAAGCGTTTTGAGGATTTCTTGAATTTGTTGGGTAATGACTGACTCTACTCCAAGAGAGAAATATTCTTTGGCTACTCCCACTTTCATGTTTTTGACTTCATCTACCGGCAGATAATCAGATGTAGAAAAAGGAGGATAAGGAGCGCAAGTCGAATCTCGGTTGTCTTGACCACTAATCACTGAAAAAAGTGTCAAGGTATCCTGAACATTCCGGGTCAGAGTTCCAATTTGGTCAAGAGAAGAAGCAAAACTGACTAATCCATAACGAGAGACGCGTCCGTAGGTCGGGCGCAACCCTACTATTCCACAGAATGCTGCTGGTTGACGGACCGATCCGCCAGTGTCAGAACCAAGCGCCAAAGGTGCTTCCAGGGCAGCTACGCTTGCTGCCGATCCCCCGCTGGAACCCCCAGGTACTCGGTTGGGATCTAAGGGATTTCTGGTTGGTCCAAAACCACTATTTTCAGTTGAAGAACCCATGGCGAATTCATCCATATTGGTTTTTCCTAAAAAAATCCCTCCCGCTTTTTTAATTTTTTCTATAACGGTCGCATCAAAAGGCGAGCGATAATTGCTGAGAATTCTCGATCCACAAGTCGTTGGTAATCCTTGGATGCAAATATTGTCTTTAATGGCTATGGGAATACCATAGAGAGCGGGAAGATCTGCTTCCCCAGGTTTTTTTTCTTCTAACTCCCGAGCCCGTTGAAGGGCACCTGTTTCATCAATCGTCAAAAAAGCTCGGAGGGAAGGATCGAGAAGGCGAATCCGATCCAGAAAGAACTGGGTCATTTCAGTTGGGGATGACTCTTTATTTTTATAAAGGTTTTGGTAATCTTTAATCGTGAAATTTTTAATTGTATTGATATCCATTTCATTCCTCCTGCTTGTCAACCACTTTTGGCACAATAAAATATTGATCGATAACGGCTGGCGCCTGGGAAAAGAGTTCTTCTCTTCCCAGCCATTCCCGAGGCTCATCAGGATTGGTTGGTGGCTGGCTCCAGGAGATGTGTGAAGTGGGTGAAACCTCCTTGAGTTCAAGGTGATTTAGTTTATCAAAATGTGAAAGAATGTTATTGATTTCTATAAAAAATTGTTCCAAATCAATATCGGGAATAGACAACTTGGCAAGAGCAATTACTTTTCTTATTTCCGACAATGAAATTGTTTCTGGCAATCGACCCACTCCTTTCCTGCAAAGACACATTCTATGGTCAATAGCTTTAATCGGTTTAAAATTAAAATTGATATGGTTTTACAATACCATACTATTATAGTGAAAAGCTTTCCTGTTTTCAAAAATCCGAATGGATTTTCTCCTCGAACTCAGTTTCAGTCAAAAGAGGAATATTCTTTTTTAACGCTTGTTGAAGTTTTAATCCAGGTTGTTCACCCACTACCAAATAATGAACCTGAGAAGAAACAGCTTTGACTACTTTTCCTCCTCGGGAAACCACCAAATCTTCGGCTTCTTTTCGAGTAAAATGACTGAGAGTTCCGGTAAAAAGAAAAGTTTTTCCCTGAAAGAATTCTTGGGTTTTTACCGTTTTTTCCTTTTTTTTCTGGATGGGATAGACACCGAGGGCTTTTAATTCTTTGAGCAGTTGGAGGTTTTCTGGAAGAGAAAAGAAATTGAGTATCGATTGAGCGACTTTGGGACCGATTCCATCGATACTGAGAAATTGATCCTCAGTTGCTTCAATTATCTGATCCAATGATGAGAAATGGTTGGTAAGAATTTGAGCAATATGAGACCCAACATAAGGAATACCGAGTGCATAGATAAATCGAGCTAATTCTCTTCTTTTCGATTGTTCAATGGCTTGAATCAGGTTTTCTGCTGATTTAGGTCCCATTCGTTCCAAATCGATTAACTCCTCACGCTTTAAACGATAGAGATCAGAAATGCTATGAACTAAACCGGTTTCAATGAGTTGGCTGACTAATTTTTCACCAAGTCCTTCAATATCCATGGCATCCCGTGAAGCCCAATGAATTATTTTTTCCTTCCGCTGAGCCGGGCAATTGATATTGACGCATTTCCATGCGGCTTCTCCAACTTCTCTTTTTACTGGAGCATGACAAACTGGACAGGTGGTTGGCATTTGAAAAATAATTTCCGAACCGGTTCTTTGCTCTGGAATGACCCGAATCACTTCGGGAATCACGTCTCCAGCTCGACCGACCAAAACCCAATCACCAATTCGAACATCTTTCCTTTTCATTTCATCTTCATTGTGGAGGGTCGCTCGTTTTACTATGGCACCACCAATATTAACGGGTTCTAATAGAGCAACTGGAGTGAGTGTCCCCGTCCGCCCTACGTTCACTTTGATGTCAAGAACTCTGGTCAGCTCGGTTGTCGCTTCGAATTTGTAAGCAATAGCCCATCGAGGGCTTTTACTGGTTGACCCTAAACGAATCCGATCGGGAATAGAATTGAGTTTTATGACTAACCCATCAATTTCATACTCTAATTGTTTGCGTTGGCTTTCCCACTTTCGATGGATAGCAATGATTTCTTCTATAGAGGAAACCATCTCAATATGAGGATTTATCTTGAATCCCAATTTTTTCAAATAATTTAAGAGTTCCCATTGGGTGAGAGGAATAGAGCTGCTTTCAACGAAGGTTGCCCCATAGGCAAACATCTGAAGTTCACGTGTAGCTGTTATCTTCGGATCAAGCTGCCGCAAGGAGCCAGCAGCAGAATTACGAGGATTTGCAAAGGGAGGCTCGCCTTTGGCAATTCGGTCTTGATTCAGACGTTGAAAAGCGTTTTTTTCCATAAATATTTCGCCTTGAACCTCAATTATCTTGGGGATTTTCTCTCCCAATAACCGGAGTGGAATAGTTTTAATGGTTCGAATGTTTGGAGTCACATCTTCTCCAATTATTCCATCTCCCCGAGTGGCTCCGTGGGTGAGGACTCCTTCTTCATACCTGAGATTAATTGCCAAGCCGTCAATTTTTAATTCAACGACATATTCAATACGATTTTGATTGAGAAGTTTTTGAAGACGTTCATCAAAATCGCGAATGTCCTCTTCTAAAATAGCATTATTCAGACTCAAGAGAGGTTGAGAATGGACAAAGGGCGGGAAACCGTCCTGAGGTTTTCCGGCAACCCGTTGGGTCGGTGAATCGGGCGTTTGATATTCAGGATGGCTCTTTTCCAATTCTTGTAACTTTCTCATTAAAGCATCATACTCATCGTCAGTTATGGTTGGTTGATTGAGAACATAATACCGATAGTCATGTTGGCGTATGATTTCTCTTAATTTTTCCATTTCTTGACGGATAGAGTTATTTTCCATACGAAAGGGGCCACCTCATTAAAAAATTTCTTTCCGGACAATGGTCGATTTTCGATCTTGGCCAACCGAAAGAAGAGCCACTGGGATTTCTATAAAATCTTCTATGAATTCAATGTAATCGCGGGTTGCTCGAGGGAGATCATTATAAAATTGGATATTCGAGATATCGCTCTCCCACCCTTCCAATTCTTGATAAATGGGTTGAGCGATTTTCCAGTCGAAAGGATTTGTTGGAGGCTCCGAGGATAGATGGTTTCCAATACGGTAGTGGGTACAGAAGTGAATTTTCGAAAAGGTACCTAAGACATCCAACTTGGTTATGACCAGAGAGGTGAGGGCATTAATCCGAACTGCATACTTGAGTACCACTCCATCCAACCAACCGCAGCGCCGGGGTCGGCCTGTAGTTGACCCATACTCTCCACCTTGTTCACGCAAAGCTTCACCGATATGATTTCGGCATTCGGTTGGGAAGGGCCCCTCTCCGACTCTTGAAGTATAAGCTTTACAGATTCCAATTGACTGGATATCGGACAGGGGGCCTAAGCCAGCTCCCAGTAATGAGCCTGCAGCGACTGGGTGAGAGGAAGTGACGTAAGGATAGGTTCCATGGTCTAAATCCAACATTGTGCCCTGGGCTCCTTCTATAATTAAATTTTGATTGGAAGTGAGAGCATCATGAATGATTGGTAAAACATGAGCGATATAAGGTTTTAATTGCTTCGAATAATTTTCGAATTGTTCAAGTATTTTTTCATAAGAAAGGGGAGGTTTTTGAAAAACCTTTTCCAATATAACATTTTTATAATTTAAGGCTAACTGTAATTTTGCTTTCAAGGTATCCAGATTTAAAAGGTCAGCAGCTTGAATTCCCCATCGGGCAACTTTATCTTCATAAGCAGGACCAATTCCTCGACCGGTCGTTCCGATGCGAGAATTTTGACGAAAAGACTCCTGAAGTTGATCAAATAAACGATGATAAGGCATAACCAGATGAGCTTTTTCACTAATGAACAATCGCTGAAGGGAATCTTCCCATCCATTCTCTCGCAAGAATTGAATTTCTTGAAGAAGATCGGATGGATCAATAACCATCCCGTCTCCTAAAATACATTTTATATTCGGATGAAGAATTCCTGATGGAATGAGATGAAAGACGTACTTCTTGTTATCAACAACGACAGTGTGTCCAGCGTTACTTCCTCCTTGAGCTCGAATGACCATATTGGCTTTTTGGCTGATAAAGTCAACTATTTTCCCTTTTCCCTCGTCACCCCAATGAGTACCAGAAATAATTGCGAGAGGCATGAATCATTCCTCCTCTTTTTATTTTCCCAAATTGTTTATGTGCGAGTGTATTTTATTCCCATTCAATAGTCGCTGGTGGTTTAGAGGTTATATCAAAAACCATCCGTCCGATGCCAGCAACTTCGTTCACAACTCGTCGGGCGATAATATCCAGGGTTTCGTATGAAATTTTTGCCCAATCAGCAGTCATCCCATCTTCGCTCATGACGGCACGAAGAACACCGACATATTTATATGTTCTTTCATCACCCATGATTCCTACACTACGAACTGGGACCAAAACCCCAAAGGATTGCCAAAGTTTTTTGAAAATTGGAGAATTTCTTAACTCCTGATAGATGATGTAATCCATATCCCGTAATATTTCCAATCGGTTTTCAGTGACTTCGCCAATAATTCTAACCGCAAGACCCGGACCTGGAAACGGTTGTCGCCAAACAATCTCATAAGGAATTCCTAATTCTAAAGCTATTTGGCGGACTTCGTCCTTAAAAAGGAATCGTAAAGGTTCGATTACCCGAAGATGCATCAATTCGGGGAGTCCGCCAACATTATGATGGCTTTTAATTTTTACTGATGGACCGCAGACTGATATGCTTTCGATCACATCAGGATAGGTGGTTCCTTGGAGTAAACAGGTAGCATCGCCTAAATTTCGGGCTTCTTCTTCAAAAACTTCGATAAACACACGGCCAATGATTTTTCTTTTTTGTTCTGGATCGACGACACCAAGGAGCTCTTTTAAAAAGCGGTCTCTGGCATCCACAGCAATGACCCGACCCTTCCCTAAGAGGGCTTCCATATTTCGGAGAACGTGTTCTGGCTCACCTTTTCTCATCAAGCCATTATTCACAAAGATACAACTCAACTGATCGCCGATCGCACGGTAAGTTAAAACCGCTGCGGTTACTGAATCGACACCACCACTTAAAGCACAGACAACTTTTTCCTTTTGAGCGGTATTGCGAAGCCATTGAATCTGTTGTTTCACAATTGATTCTGATGTCCAATCCGGTGAACAACCACAGACATTGAAAATGAAGTTGGATAAAATTTCTTTTCCAAGGGGAGTGTGGGATACTTCAGGGTGAAATTGGATTCCCCAAATTTTTCTCTCATCATCAACAATAGCAGCAAAATCACACGTTTCAGTTTGAGCAATACATTGAAATTGTGGTGGAATCTCTTTCACGCTATCACCATGGCTCATCCAACAAACCATTTCATTTCCAAAACCTTCAAAAATTCCTCTTTTTTCCATGATTGTCAGGAGAGCTTTCCCATATTCTCGAGTTTGTGATTGAACCACCTTACCGCCCAAGGTTTTTACCAAAAGGTGAAGACCATAGCATATCCCGAGGAGTGGTTTATTGGAATTGAGAATCTTCTCTTCCAGCAGAGGAGCAAGAGGATCGGCAACACTATAGGGACTTCCTGAAAGAATGATCCCTTTGATATCAGAACTGTTTAAGTCACATTGTTGTAAATGATAAGGCCAGATTTCACAATAAACTTGACACTCCCTAATTCTTCGGGCAATAAGCTGGGTATATTGGGAACCAAAATCTAAAATAACGATTTTGTCCATTATGGCCTCCCCATGCCAACTCCCTGTATTTTCTGAAGGAATTTTCCCTCAGTCCAAATGCTTGGAGAAATATCGATCGGGACTTGTTGCATCTCTTTGATGTTTTGTGCACCCAAAGAACCCATTGAGCTTCTTAAGGCACCAATAAAATTCATCGTTCCATCAGTGACATGACTCGGTCCAAGGAGAATTTCTTTTAATGTCCCTTTAATGCCAACTTTGACGAGTGTTCCACGAGGAAGATGAGGGTCAGGAGTTGCCATTCCCCAGTGATGACCTTGGCCAGGAGCTTCCTGTGCTGAAGCGAAAGGGGAACCAAGCATGACGGCGTCAGCACCGCTGGCTATTGCCTTTGCGACATCACCACCAACCCTCATCCCACCATCGGTAATGACCGCAACATAACGACCGGTTTCTTTCCAATAATCATACCGGGCAGCAGCAGCGTCAACGGTTGCCGTTATTTGAGGGATACCAATTCCCAACACAGCACGGGTTGTACAGGCAGCACCTGGACCAATTACTACCAAAATTCCTGATGCACCAGATTTCATTAATTCCAGAGCTACTTCATACGTTGCACAATTTCCAACAATTACTGGTATAGGAAGGTCAAGACAAAAACTTTTTAAATCAAAAGCAGTGCTACGGGAAGATACAAATTCACGGGTGGTGACTGTCGATTGGATGATTAATATGTCAAGACCTGCTTCAACGGCAGTAATACCTAAGGTTTGAGCTCGAGAAGGAGTCACCGAAGCAGCTGTTAGAACGCCCTGAGATTTAATTTGCTGGATTCGTTCTTTTATCAATGATTCTTGAATTGGTTCTTGATAAGTTTTTTGTAGGGAACTGGTGATTTCTTCTCGTGGTTTTTGAATCAGTGTTGAAATGAGAGGGTATGGATCTTGATACCGACAGAAAATGCCTTCCAGATTGAGGACACCCAAAGCACCTAATTTTCCCATCGCAACCGCCATCGTCGGATCAATGACTCCATCCATGGCAGCGCCAAGGATAGGCAGATCGAGTCGTTTGTTCCCGATTGAAATACTGAGGTCGACATCGAACGGATCAATAGTTCGAAGACCAGGAACCAAGGAAATTTCATCAAATCCATAAGCCATTCGAGCCTTTCGATATTTTCCTAATGACACTTCATACATGGGTTTCACCTTCCTTCGTACCTATCAACAATATAAAAAATCAGTGTTGATTCGAGAACCTCTTCTCATTGTTTATAAAAGGTTGGGTTTTTTCCCTCTTTGGAAAAAGGTTTCGGCCTCTGAGTAGGTATAAATAAGAGTAGGATTCAACTCCTCGCCAGTTTGGAAGCGAGGGGGAAAATAAGGGGCATCCAACCCAAAAAAACTTTTTATAAATTATTTGAGAATAAGATACATGCACAGCTCTACCCCTCCTTAAAGGGGTTTCCCTTTTTAAGATAATCAAAACAACTCAACCGAAATGGTTGTAAAAGAACTATCCGGGTTTTCCAAAGACCTTTGCGGTTGGACCACCTGGATAGTTCAGATGAATTACTCTGGTTTTTCTTCTTTGTGTTCGGCAATGATAGTTTGTGTGGTCAAGGCTAAAGATGCAATGCTCACTGCATTTTGGAGAGCTGCTCGAGTGACTTTCGCTGGATCAACTATTCCTGATTTGACCATATCGACATATTCACCGGTTAAAGCATTGAAACCGATTTTTTTATTCATGTCTCGAACCTTTCCAGCAACAATATCTCCTTGGTAGCCAGCATTTTCGGCAATTCTTTTAAGGGGCTCTTCCAAAGCACTTAAAACAATCTGGGCTCCAACTCGTTCATCATTGGATAGGTCATTTAAGGTCACTTCCTGTCCAATGTGGAGAAGTAATGATCCTCCTCCTGGAATGATTCCTTCTTCGATAGCCGAACGAGTTGCTGAAAGAGCATCTTCAACCCGATGTTTCTTTTCTTTGAGTTCGGTTTCGGAGAGCGCCCCTACCTTACTAATTGCCACTCCTCCAATCAGTTTCGCCAATCGTTCTTGCAGCTTTTCGCGGTCATAACTGGAATCGGTTTTTTCAATTTGAACTCGGATTTCTTTTTCTCGAGCTTTTATGTCGGCGGGACTTCCTTGTCCATCAACGATAATGGTATTGTCTTTATTAATTTTCACCGATCCGGCTTTTCCTAAAAGATCCAAGGTCACTTTTTCCAATTTCATCCCTACCTCTTGGGAAATAACCTGTCCACCAGTAAGGATAGCAAGGTCACGAAGGATCTCCTTTCGACGATCTCCAAAAGCTGGTGCTTTTACTGCTGCAACGTTGAGTGCTCCTCGAAGACGATTGACAACTAATGTCGCCAAGGCTTCCCCTTCTAAGTCTTCAGCAATGATCAATAGAGGTTTTCCGGTTTGGACTACTTGCTGAAGGATCGGAAGTAAGGTTTGGATGGAGTTGATTTTGAAATCGGTAATCAAAATATAAGGATTTTCGAGAATACATTCCATCCTTTCCTGATCGGTTACCATGTAAGGAGAAAGATAACCCCGATCAAATTGCATCCCTTCAACCACCTCTAAGGTCGTTTCGGTTGATTTGGATTCCTCCACTGTGATAACACCATCTCTTCCAACTTTTTCAATGGCTTCGGCAATAATTTGACCAATTGCCTGGTCTTTCGCTGAAATAGAAGCAACCTGGGCGATTGAACTCTGATCATCAATTGGAATGCTGTATTGGTTTATTTTGTCAACGATTTGAACCAAAATCTTATCCATCCCATTTTTAAGAAAAATGGGATTGTAACCAGCAGTGACATTTTTTAATCCATGAAGGATCATTTTTTGGGCAAGGACCATTGCCGTGGTTGTTCCATCGCCGGCTACATCGTTGGTTTTGGTAGCTACTTCTTTAACTAAGGTTATCCCTATATTTTCAAAAGGGTCTTTAACCTCAATTTCTCGTGCAATGGTAACCCCATCGTTGGTAATGGTTGGTGCTCCGAATTTTTTTTCTAAGATGACATTTCGACCCTTTGGACCTAAGGTCAGCTTCACCGTATCGGTAAGAATATTAGCCCCTTTTTCTAAAACACGACGGGCTTCTTCGTCGAAAATGAGTTTTTTTGGCATACATGACACCTTCCCTTCTATCAATTCGTAGAGATTGTTTCCATTTCATAAAAAAGTCAGACTATTCTCAGGGGAGAAGTCTGGTAAAGCATCGCGAAATCTAAAGCGGATTGAACCAGATTGGCTTTAGTTTCTTAAAAACGACAATAAAACGATATTATAACGTTAAGGGAGAAAAAAACCTATAGGTTATTTAAAATATATCACAATATATTAACAAACTAATACGAAAATTCAAACAATTCCTTCAGTTGTAAATGAAAGTGTTATTCGTTTCTTACAAAATAGGCATCCATGATGAATTTTTGTTACAGAGTTTTATGATTCACCTAATCGAAGTTGGGGATCGGGTTCTATGTCAAGGGGGCTCGTTCTCCCCATGACATAATGGAAAGTTCCACTGCTTCCTATCATGGCAGCATTATCTGTACAAAGAGCTGGCGAAGGGAGATAAACTTTTAAACTATATTGGGCCCCTTTTTCTAAAAAAAAGGAACGAAGGGAACTGTTTGCTGCTACCCCACCCCCGAGTGATACAGTGCGAATACCAGTTTTCTTAATAGCACGAATGGTTTTTTTCCAAAGAGTGCGAATAACACTTTGTTGAAAGGATGCCAAAAGATCATTTATTATATTTTCATCTTGTTTAGAAGAGTCGGAAAGCTGGTTATAAGTTCGGATAACTGCGGTTTTGAGACCACTAAAACTGAAATCATAGCTTTCTTGATCTTCTAATCCTCCCCGAAAGTGAAAACGAGTTGGATTAGCATTTTTTACTCGGTTATCAATGAGAGGACCACCTGGATAACCGATTTTCAAGTATTGAGCAATCTTATCATAAACTTCACCAGCTGCATCATCCCGAGTTCGACCTAAGTGGATATATTCACCCCAATCTTTAACCAAAGAAAGTTCGGTATGCCCCCCTGAAACGATAAGAGAAATGAAAGGTGGCTTAATCTCTGGGTGATCCAATCGAGAGGCGAAAAGGTGTCCCTCTAAATGATTGATGGCGATAAAAGGTTTTTGGTAGAGGATAGCAAGAGTTTTCGCCATGCAAAGTCCCATGAGCAAAGACCCGGTTAAACCTGGGCCTCGGGTTACTGCAATCAAGTCTATTTCTTTGAAAGTGACATTGGCTTGTTGACACGCTTGTTCTAAGGCTGGAATTAAATATTCCAGATGGTGTCGAGATGCAACTTCTGGAACAACCCCACCAAAACGACGATGAATATCGATTTGACTTGATATCACGCTAGAAAGAATAGTGAATCCATCTTTTATGATTGCGACGCAGGTATCGTCGCAACTGGTTTCAATTGCCAAGCAATACATAACAATCCTTTCTTTCTAATCTTCTTTGCTAATGATTTTTTTCATTATAATGGCATCTTCACCATCACTGTAGTATTTTTTCCGAATGCCAATGGAAGAAAAACCCAAAGAGCGATAAAGATTTTGGGCGGGAAAATTAGAAACCCTTACCTCGAGAAAAACTTCATGACAACCTTGATTCATAATTAAATTGAGAGCGTATTGAATGAGTTTTTTCCCAAATCCTTGACGTCGATAATCGGGATGGATAGCAAAGGTGGTTATGTGAGCTTCTTCGAAAAGATTCCAATAACCGATATATCCAATCACCTTTCTCTTTATTCGAAGAACCAGATACGTGGCAAGTCGATTCGTAAATTCGCTCATAAAAAGAGAAAGACTCCAAGGCTGGGGGAAAGATTTCTTTTCTATTGCCAAAACTGCTGATAGATGGATGGGTTTCATTTTTTCAATGGTATAGGGTTGAGTTAAAAAAGGAAAATTATTCATGTTCAAAGACTCGTGATCCATAAAGAGGTAGAGCATTTTCTTTAATGAACTCAGAATGATTCTTTGGAATATGGGTTTCCCGGCTTTCAACAAGTTCGATAAGGCTCATGGCATCAGGTTGTGATTGGTCGGGATGAAGACATTGAAATTGGTGAGCTTGAAAAAGTGAATATAATTCCTGCCAGGGAGTAATAATCAAAACGTTTTTTGAAGAATAGTGATTTATTATATCTGAATAGGGCCCCATCTGAATCTTGACATGATGATCCAGTTGTTTTTGAAAATTTGATTGAAATTCCGACCAGAAAACCTCATTTTTCTTGTGCAGAATAACCGGGAGTAAAATTAGATTGTCATGGAAGGAGATTCGTTTACTTCCCTGGTAGGCCAACATCTCTAAAGTGGAAAAACCATAGAGAGGACAATTTAGGCTATAAGCGAGGGTTCGACCGGTTATATTGGTTATTTTGATACCAGTAAAAGAACCAGGACCTCGACCGATAACAATCCGTTCTGGTTGATAGATCGAAAAAAAGCCCTTTTTCTGTATTTCTTGCAAAGATTGAATCAGAATACGGGAATGGTCGGCAATAACCTGGGAATGATACTGGTAAATAACCTCATTCCTATTCCCTAAAGTTAAAGTCAGCCAAGGAGTACTGGTGTCCAAGGCCAAGGTACGGGGTAAGGTTTGATTATCGTTCATCATCTTGGTAAAAAACTTCTATGAGTCGGTTATTCTTGTTGGTTTCGGTTAATTTCACAAAAAAATAAGGAGGAGGAAAATATGCCAAAAATCGGTCACCCCATTCAATGACTGTAAAAGAAGTTGGGGAGAAATATTCCTCGATCCCCAACAGCTCAACATCTTGCCAATTTTCAAGACGATAAAAATCCAAATGATTGAGAGTGTAAACTGGACCAGAATATTCATTGATTAAGGCAAAACTTGG
>JAAYUP010000041.1 GCA_012517635.1 Candidatus Atribacter alterifermentans | reverse complement strand
TTGGTATGATTCAAACCGAATTGGAAAATTTAAGTCTTTATTTTCTTGACCCGGAATCTTATTGCAGCATCCAACAAGGGATAGAGAAAATTAGAGATCACCGAGAAAAACAAATCCAAGAGGCGACGGAAAAGCTCTCTCAAAGAATTCAACAAGCTCATTTAGTCGTTGAGATCCAAAGCCGCTTAAAGAATATTTATAGTATCTATTTAAAAATCAATCGTCAGAATGTAAGTCTTGAAGATCTTCATGATTTAATTGCCCTTCGAGTTATAACGAATACTGTCGAAGAGTGCTATGCAGTTTTGGGACTGGTTCATTCACTTTGGGTCCCAGTGGCAGGAAGATTTAAAGACTATATTGCTCTTCCTAAATCGAACATGTACCAATCTCTTCATACCACAGTGATCGGTCCCGGCGGGGTTCCAATGGAAATTCAAATCCGAACTAAAGAAATGCATCATATTGCTGAGTATGGTATTGCTGCCCACTGGAGATACAAAGAGGGGAAATCTGCTGATTCGGCTGATACCTTTAACGAACGTATGGCTTGGTTAAGGCAAATTTTGGAATGGCAGCAAGACCTCAGAACTACCCATGAGTTTGTAGAAAGTCTTAAAATTGACCTTTTTGATGATGAAGTGTATGTGTTTACCCCAAAAGGAGATTTAAAAAAGCTCCCGAAGGGGTCAAGTCCTATTGATTTTGCTTATTTAATACACACCGAAGTCGGAAATAATTGCATTGGTGCGCGTGTGAATAAGCAAATTGTTCCGTTGGATTATGAACTCAAAAGTGGAGACATTGTTGAAATTATATCTTCTCGTTCTTCTTCCGGTCCGAGTATGGATTGGTTGAGAATCGCTAAAACCCCTGCTGCTCGGAATAAAATCCGTGCATTTCTACGCAAAAAAAATCGAGAAGCCAATCGAGAGCGGGGAAAATTGTTGTTGGAGAGGGAATTGGAAAAATTTGCGCTCACTTCAGAAGAACAAAACCTGGTAAACGCCAAAATTGCCGAGTTTATGGAAGACAACAATTATAAAACCATAGATGATCTCCATGTAATAATTGGAGAAGGTCGGCTAACTATCCGCCAGTTTATTGGGAAGGTTGTTCCTTTTGAAATTCGAAAACGTTTTCAAACCCGACGAAAAACCGAAACTAAAAAAACTGCTCAAACGAGTGGAGATGGGGTTATAATCCAGGGCGCAACAGGTTTAGCAGTTAAGTTAGCCCGTTGTTGTACACCAATTCCGGGGGATAAGATTCTTGGGTATGTAACCCTGGGTAAAGGAATAACTATCCATCGCTTGGATTGTCATAATTTAACCAGATTAACCCAAGATGAAGAACGATTGGTTGAGGCGGAATGGGATGAAAGTTATGGCCGTTTGTACGATGCTGGTTTGGTTATTGATGCTTTGGATCGTCCAAAACTTCTTGTAGATATCACGAACACTGTATCCAACTACGGTGTAAGCATTCGTTCAGTTCATGCTCATTCCATGATGAATGATGCCCGAATATATTTAGTTATTTCGGTAAAAAATAAATTTGAACTCGATAATATTTTTCGAGAAATAAAAAAGGTCTCCAATGTTAGAAATGTGAGAAGAGGAGGAATATTTGGTTTACGGTGAGAGCGCTTATTCAAAGGGTGAAGAACGCACGGGTTATAATTGATGGTAAGATAGTTGGTGAGATCGGAAAAGGGTTAGTGGTATTTTTAGGAATTGGGAAAATCGATAGCTTAACAGACGTTGATTTTATGACGAGGAAAATCCCTCAATTGCGAATATTCGATGATTCTCAAGGAAAAATGAATATCAGTCTGAATGAAATACGGGGCGAGATTCTTTTGATATCTCAATTCACTCTATACGGGAATTGTCGAAGAGGGCTTCGACCAAGCTATGATGAGGCGGCAACACCACCAGAAGCCCAGAAACTTTATAACCAAGTCGCACAAAAACTACGTGACCAGAATCTCAGAGTAGCTGAAGGAGTCTTCGGAGCGATAATGCAAGTTGAATTATGCAATGATGGTCCAGTAACGATTTTGCTTGACAGTAAGGAAAGGAGACTGGCATGAGGAACAAGGTTGAAGTGACAGTTTATACATTGGGTGATTTATTGACCAATTGTTATAGTCTTTTTAATCATAATGAAGCTCTCCTTATTGACCCTGGAGGTCCTTCTCAAGAACTGGTCGAGTTTTTTGTTTCACATAAATTAAATTTAAGGTACATTATTAATACTCATGGCCATATCGATCATATTCGGGGTAACGATTTTTTTAAGGATTTTTTTCCCTCTGCCAAGATTATAATTTATGAAGCAGACATGATCTATCTTAACCACCCTGACCTTAATTTATCGACAGAGTTTTCTCAACCTTATCGTTCACCAGAACCAGATATTCTTATTCGAGGAAAAAAAGAACCTTTTGAGCTGTTTGACGAAGAGGTTTTCTTTTATCATAGTCCAGGTCACACACCGGGAAGTATGTGTTTATTCTTTCCAAACCACAATTGGCTTTTTTGCGGTGATACTCTTTTTGCTGGATCGATAGGTAGAACTGATCTTCCTGGGAGTTCGTTTCAGGAAATAATTGAGTCCTTGACCATGATTATGCGATGTTTTGACGATGAAACCAAAGTCTTTCCCGGTCACGGTCCGGAAACAACCATAGGCAACGAAAAAAAAATGAATCCTTACGTCCTTGAATACGTGAATTGTAACAGTTAATTCTTTTATCTTTTATCTGTCATTTTGGGGAGTCCGAGCTTATTATCTGCCTCTACCAACGAGGAAATCTTATCCACTTCTCCGTCATTCTAATGAGCGTCCTATGCGACGTGGCAATCTCATCCACCCAGTTTGTCATTCTGAGGAGTCCGGTGTTTTTGACCGGACGACGTGAGAATCTCATCCTTTTAAATCTTTTCCAAAATTAAACATAAAAAAAATGAGATCCTCACGCCCTCAGAGAATGAGGG
>JAAYUP010000464.1 GCA_012517635.1 Candidatus Atribacter alterifermentans | reverse complement strand
CAATGGCCAGAGCCGGTAGAAGTTGTTTATATCGAAAAAAATGAACGGTTCATCTTGTTCCAGGGAACTACGATTACTTCTCGAAGATTCATTAATCAAACCCTCTCCCATGAGGAATACAAGAAGCTCAAGATATTGAGTGGGGAAGAATACTTCACTGAAGAGTCTTGGAAGGTTTTCCTATCATTAGAAACTATGCGATACCGATTTGCTTCCCTCTACGATCCTCTCCTTGCTATGAATACTTCCAAAGTCGATCCTCTCCCTCATCAGATTGAAGCAGTCTACGGTTATGTTTTGAAACTTCCTCGGATCCGTTTTCTCATCGCCGATGATCCTGGAGCTGGCAAAACCATTATGGCTGGGCTTATTATCAAAGAATTAAAACTTCGCAATTTAGCCCAGCGAATTCTTATTGTCGTTCCCGGACACCTCAAAGATCAATGGCGTCGTGAACTCAAAGAACGGTTTGAAGAATCCTTTGTGGTGGTAGAACGGAACTTACTTGATGCTCTATATGGAGAAAGCCCCTGGCAACGAGAGAGTCAGATTATTACCTCGATCGATTTTGCCAAAAGGGAAGAAATCCTTCCCTCAATAAAATCGTCCTTTTTTAACTTAGTAATAGTCGACGAAGCCCATAAGATGAGTGCCTATCGCTATGGGGATCGAATTGAAAAAACTGGACGTTATTATTTAGGTGAGACATTATCATCAATCAGTGAGCACCTCCTTTTTCTCACTGCAACACCCCACAAGGGTGATCCTGAAAACTTTAGGCTTTTTCTTGACCTTTTATCTCCAGGTTTTTTTGCCAATCAACAACTCTTGCAAGAATCCATCGTCAACCGTGATAATCCACTCTTTATTCGAAGAGTGAAGGAGGACCTGAATGATTTTGAAGGAAAACCTCTCTTTTTACCCCGAAAAGTCATTACCCGGGGTTTTCACATTGGGACTGAATCAAAGCCTGAGGCTGAACTCTATAACCAGCTTTCAAAATATGTCGAAACTCAATATAACCGTGCATTGGTCAGCGACAAAAAACGAAATATCGCCTTTGCTTTAGTTATTCTTCAGCGACGACTTGCATCCAGTACTTATGCATTACAACGATCATTAGAACGACGAAAAAAACGTCTGGAGGAGCTCTTAGAGGGAAAATCCCATGCCTCCAGCGAGAATATGATAATGAATGATTACGATACAGTAGAGGATTTGAGCGAGGAAGAACGTTGGGAGCAAGAAGAAAAATGGGAACGTCTCAGCATGGCAGAAACCAGAGAAGAATTGAAAAAAGAAATAGAAACGCTTAATAGTCTTCTCATAAAAGCCCAATCGATTATCCAAAAAGAACAAGAGCTCAAAATTCGTGAACTTAAAGAGACTCTCGCTGAGCTTCGCGCGAAATTCCCTTTTGAACCCGATAAAAAAGTCCTTATCTTCACCGAATCTCGTGATACTCTCGACTATTTGTATAAAAAGATAACCAGTTGGGGATATACTGCCAACACCATCCATGGCGGCATGAAATTGGAAGAACGGGTACAAGCTGAAAAAGTATTTAAAAACGAGACCCAGGTTT
>JAAYUP010000463.1 GCA_012517635.1 Candidatus Atribacter alterifermentans | reverse complement strand
TTGTGAGAAATGTCAATTAACAAAGAAATGGATGGAACTTTGCAATGACGAAGACTTCAATACGCTTCAGCATAATTTCATTCTGGAAACACATTACAAGCCTGTTTATAAGAATATCATGAACATGTTTGGGAACACAGCATTGTTCAGGGAAATGAATCCCGCGGAAGAAGAAGCATTAAAGGAAATGTGCATTTCATTGGGAGTGCAGCATGGAGGTGCTTTTCGTATTTTCCAGATGGCGCTGTTGAACGATTACACAGGCTGCACCGACAATCAGATTCTGGAAGAAACAACGGGAGAATGCAGCCCCGCATCCGATGAATTTCCTTCAAAAAATAATAAGAACAAAAAACAGATTGAATCAATGAGGGAAACCGCCAAAGAAATTTCCATGAAAAAATTTATTGATCGGGTTTATGCGGCTAGAAAGCTGTATGTGAAAGCTTATAAAATTGACATGTGGAAAAGTATGATACAAAATAGATATAAAAATGAGCCTCTCTTTTTATTAGAAATTTTTTAATGATAAAAAATGAAAAGAATTTTATTGATTTTTTCTATTTTCTTTACACCGATTGAGAGCTTGTTCTCTCAACAGTATAATAATGAAATGTATGTGCCATTAGAGATTGCTTATTTCCCAGGTTATGAATATAGAATTCCATGGGAAATTGATTTAGATAAATCAACATGGATTAAAATTTTAACCTTTCCTGTAATGTATAAAAAAGAATCATTAAAGTTATATATGCAGAATAGAGAGGAATATAACAGAAAAGCAAATATCATACTCCATGAAAGAGAACAATGTGATTCATTAGTTAACAATTACTTAAGATTCAAACTAACAAAATATGAAGATTATCACCAATATGGAACCGGTGCCTATTATATTCAAGAAAATTCTGGTGACAGAATGTATTTTCGTTGCGTATGCATACCTGCCAGGGAATTGATGGATCTGGGGCATGGAGATGCCGTAATTGTTGGAATACCAGTCAAATACATAGAGCCCAAGGATTTCGTTTTTAAATTTAAACGCTACGGATTGGATAGCCTGAACCTGGAAGAAGCTCCTTATTACAGAATATTTCCCATGGATATCAATCCTTCTTTTGATTGCTCCAAAGCAAAAAGTGTGGCAGAAAAAACGATTTGCAGAGATTCAACCCTGGCAGCTCTCGACAGGAAACTTGTGCAGCAATTTAAAGTGGCGTTAAAAAAGAAAGGAGAAGAGGTAAGGAACAGTCAGAAAGCATGGCTATCGATGCGTGACAAAGAATGCGAGGGGAAGACACATGAGCAATTGGTACTTTTCCTAAAGTCTTTGTATGAAAAAAGAATTCAGGAGCTCTCAGCAATGGCAAATGAATAGTAAGTAAGAAAAGCAAAGAGAAAAATTAAAGGAAAATTAAGAAAGCTACTTTACCACCAACCTCATGTCGTACGGCCCACCTTCCTCCACCCGCCTTTACAAGTACCAGTGGGATCAGATCCAGAACCCCTCCCTCGCCCTCTTCTCCTGGATGGAAAAGGAGGAGGAGGGGGAATTGAGTTTGCCGTGTAAAGGATGGTTTGACGATTGCGATAATGTTGTTGGAATTCTGGATACTATCAGGAGTGCTCGAATCCAGGGAAAAAAAGTC
>JAAYUP010000462.1 GCA_012517635.1 Candidatus Atribacter alterifermentans | reverse complement strand
ATCCAAAGATTTATGATTTAAAAATGTTGGATGAGCAAGGATGGTATAGGTCTCAGCTTCCACTGGACCAGGTACACTTACACCAATACCCAAAATCAATCGAAGAGATTGGGTTGCATATTCAAGGACATGAATGAATTCTTTTTGCAGTTCAAGGAGAGCAATTTCAGTATTTTCTTGAAGTTCATAATCAGAGTCACGCCGATATAAAATATTAGGAGTTAAATCAGTAAGAGCCACAGAAAAGCCGTGCCGGCTAAAACTAATGGCAATGGTGTAAAAAGCCCTGTTATTAAATGCAAGCAAGATTGGTTTCCGTCCAGCTTTGGTATCGGAAGTCCCTACCTCTTGAAGGAGATTGGAAGCAATTAATTCATTCACAATATTGGTAATGGTCGGTTGAGTAAGTCCGGTAATGCGGGCTAATTCGATACGAGATAAAAGCCCTCTTTTTTTAACAAGACTTAACACCAAAGCTCGGTTTTTTACTTTAACATCGGTAAGATTGTCTCCGATTCTTTGTTCGTTCATGGTTTCCTCATAGGAAATAAATAACAATAAATGTAATCATTAGCCATGATTATATATATCAGGGATAGTTTTGCAACTAAAATCTATTTTATGCTTTATAACTTCTATTTCAGAAAAAAGTCTTTATAAAACCCATTATGTACTCATTAAGGGAATTCCTGTCTAATGAAACAGCATTTTGTGATATTTAAAAAAAATCCTATTGTGGTAGAATGAATTCAAAAAGTTTCCACTTTTTTGTGGTCATTTTACAATAACCTGAATCAATTTATGCGAATACAAATTAAACTTATTAAAAATGATCAAAGATAATAACTATTTATAATTAATAACAATACATTAGCATACCTGTGGGAAAACTTCATCAAGGAACTTATAGAATCATGAATTGTATTTGAGAATTATTGAATGGAATGGGGATTTTTTAAATTGTTATAAAGAATAAAAAATTAAAAAGATGAGATCCTCACGGCTTCAAAAAACGAAACCTCGGGTTGATGCTCATAGCGTTAGGTGAGATCATCGTATCCACAAGAATGAAGGAGAGAGGGTGTGAGGGGGAGCGGGAGAAAAAGAAGAAGGAAAACGAGCTCAGGATGACGGATTAAATGCACGCCCTCCTCAATGAGGGGATTTGTTAGCAGGTATTTTCAAAAAGAAAAGTGATTTTGGAGGCTAAAATGGAAGGCGAGTCACGTTTTCGCGGGAGATTGCGGTGGCTTTATCCAGGAATGAAAGTTAAAAGGTGGCTATTTTTAGCAATAATAGGAGTTATTTTTATCTCGATCGGATTAAGTCTGATTGTATCAACTCCTTATTTTAGGAGTATCTATCGAACCTGGAATTCTATTGTCTATCAATTAGTAAGAAATTATTGGTTATCAGTCAGTTTTGGGCTAATATGGTTGGCTTTAGGTATATTTTTTATTGTTTTTGGGCTCCAACACATGAACCGCTCGATTTTTAGTGCTATTATGCCTACTCCCGGAGACGATGTTGCCATGAAAATATTTAAAAAAAGACAACTGGAACGTGGACCAAATGTGGTTGCTATTGGAGGAGGCCACGGCCTTCATACTCTTTTACAGGGCATCAAAAAATATACCTCAAATACCACAGCAGTGGTTACGGTTTTTGACGATGGTGGAAGCTCTGGATTACTTCGGCAAGAGATGGGAATTCTTCCTCCTGGAGATATTCGCAACTGTCTCATTGCTTTAGCTGATACTGAACCATTAATGGCAAAACTTTTTCAACATCGCTTTGATCATGATAGTACTCTGAGGGGGCATAATTTCGGAAATCTATTCATAGCTGCTCTCACTCAGGTGACTGGTGACTTTCAAAAAGCGATAGGAGAATCCAGCAAAGTCTTAGCGGTACGAGGTCGCGTTCTTCCTACTACTCTTTTCAATGTCGTTCTCAAAGCGGAATGCGAGGATGGAACGATTATTATTGGTGAATCAAATGTTGGTTGTTGTGGAAAAAGAATTAAACGAATTTTTCTTGATCCCGAAAAGGTGGTTTCTACTCCAGAGGTGATCAAATCTATCGATGAAGCTGATTTAATCATCTTAGGCCCAGGAAGTCTTTATACCAGTGTTTTGTGTAATTTAGCGGTGAGCGAAGTGAGAGAAGCTGTTCTGCGTTCTTCAGCTCCTTTGGTTTTTATCTGTAATATCACCACTCAACCGGGAGAAACCGATCACTATGATTTTTCCGATCACCTCAATGCCATTTTTCAGTTTATTCCTCCAGAACGGCTTAATTATATTTTAGTAAATGGTGAAAAACCGACGTCTCAAGAGATGAAAGAGCTAACAAAACGAGGGATCGAAATTGTGAGCGCCAATGCCATCAATACTTACGATTCTATTAAAATTTTTGAAGCTGCTATGTTGTCCCACGAACAACCTTCTCGTCATGACTCAAGCAAATTAGCTAGGGCTTTAATTCAAATTCTCACAGCCGAAAAACCATCATGGAATTTGTATTTTACTTTATATACTGAGGAAGGGTTTAAAAACCTTAAATTGGGTCGCTTGGTGAATAGCTATAAAGAACGAAAAAGAAATGCTCATCGAATTACATTTGATGATGGGCGAGATCACAGCGAAAACGAATCGAATAACCAGGCTGTGAGTAAGCAAAAATAAATAAAACTTATTTTTCATAAGATAATGATAACCTAGTCCTATTAAGATAGCTCATCCTATCAATTCAGAGATATATAATTGTTAATCGTTCGTTCGCCCATTTAAAACATTTTTATCCATCCCTTAGATGAAAGCGAAGGTACCAATCTAAGCAAACTGTCCCAATTTATTTTTTTACTTTTATAGCATAATACGATATTTTTTTATTTTGAATATCGGTTATTTATTTTCGTGTTGAAAGCGAAATAATTTGTGTTAATATTAAAAAGTTGAGAAAAAAGCATATAAACAAATTCAATATACCTTTTCAGGATGATACTTCAAGCTATTTAATTTCTTAAATTAGAAATATATTCGATTTTTACGTCATAATTTAATGGAAAAGGATAGGTGAATGATGCGATATTTTTTTTATTATTTGCTGTTTGCAATCATCGTTATAGTTATTCTATTTCCAATGTTGTGGACCTTTTCTCTTTCTATAAAAACCCACTCTGATATTACCGCATCGGTACCAAAATTTATTTTTGAACCTACTACGAAAAATTATCGGGGTTTATTTACCGGAGAAACGGGTACAACATCACTTCCTTCTTCTAAACCGAATTTTCCACGCTATTTCCTAAATGGAATCGTCATCAGCGGAGGAGCGACTTTACTTGCGTTGTTATTGGGTATTCCTGCAGCCTATGCATTGACCCGGGCTCGTTTTAAAAAGGAATCCTCACGAGAAAACATTGCTTTTACCATATTAAGTTTTTGGTTTGGCCCAGAATTGGCGATTGTTCTCCCTCTCTATCAAATCTACCAGCGAGCAGGGCTCATCGATACCTATTGGGGGCTGATTTTGGTTTATCAATTAATCGCTGTTCCTTTCGTGGTTTGGATGTGTCGAAGTTACTTTCTTGATATCCCGGTATCCATTGAAGAAGCATCAAGAGTAGATGGGTGCAGTCACTCCCAAACCTTTTTTCGGGTTGTTCTTCCTTTAGCCAAGGGAGGCATAGCTGCCACCGCCCTCCTCGCATTTATCTTTTGCTGGAACAGCTTTGTTTTCGCTTTGGTGGTTTGTGGAGAAAAAACCATGCCAGTCACTACCGGATCCTTAGGATTTATCCGGTATCAAGCGGTATTATGGGGACAAATGAGTGCAGCGATTATTATATCTGCCCTTCCCGCCATTGTGCTGGCCATTTTACTTCAAAAACATATTGTTCGTGGATTGACTTTCGGTTCGGTAAAAGAGTAAAGGGGGACTATAATGAAAAAATGGATTATTGCTCCAGCAATCATTATACCAATCTTAGTTGGTGTCATTCCTTTTGGGTATGGAGTTTATCTTTCTTTTACCAATTGGCGGTTGGCTAATCCCGGGATCAGTTTTATTGGACTCGAGAATTATTTCTTTTTATTTAAAGACGGGAATTTTTGGAAGGCAGTTGTTATTTCTTTTGAATATGTCGGATTGGCGATTTCGATCGAGCTTCTTTTAGGAAGCTTAATTGCTTACTTGCTCACGAAAAATCGGCGTGGCCAGTGGTTTTTTCGCTCAATTATTATCATTCCTCTAACGGTTGCCCCGATTCTTTTGGCTTTGATGTGGAAACTGATGCTTTCTACATCAGGCGGAGTAGTGAACTATTTGTTGGGTTTCCTTGGTGTACCGCAAATTGCCTGGCTGGCTGATCCAAGATTTGCACTGACAACTTTAGCCTTTATTGATGCCTATATTTATACCCCGTTTGTTGCTTTAATCCTATTTGCTGGACTCCAAAGTCTCCCTCGTGATCCCTATGAAGCGGCTATGGTTGATGGAGCGTCTGGTTTTGACAATTTTCGATATATTACCTGGCCTTTGATGAGACCCTTGGTTTTAGTATCGGTCATGTTTCGATTGGTGATCTCTTTTAAAATTTTTGATACCATTTATGCAACGACAAGTGGTGGACCTGGAACTGCCACTACCAACCTTCACCTCTGGGTTTATCTAAACGCGTTCCGTTATGGAGACATGGCTTATGCTATGGCTGGAGCGGTTATTCTTTTTGTTATTATCTATATTTTAGTGTTCGTCTTTGTCCGAATGTGGAAAAATGCTACAGCGTATATTTAAATGATCGGTTTTTGAACTGGGAAGGTAACCCACCCCGTCGCGAATCATGCCCCTCCGATGGAGGGAAAGTTTAAAAAATGAGATTTGGTATGGAATAATTGAAAAATTGGCTAAATTGGGGGTGATAATGAATTCAAGGATTTCCGGGTCAATCTTTTTTGGTTTAAAAATTTAAAAGTGAGGTGTCGTGTTTATGGTAAAAAAATCATTTTTAGCTTTGGTAACTTTTTTAGTTGTTTTCGTGATGGTTCTTGGTGTGGCTTTTGCTCAAGGATCATTCGAGAACACCAAGGTGAATTGGAAACAATTTGAGGGTGAATCCATTAGCCTTTTGCTTTGCAATCACCCAATGCAGGCAACATTTGACGCTTTGCTCGGTCAGTTTGAAGAACTCACCGGTATTAAAGTTAATGTTTTAACCCTTCCAGAACAGCAATTCTTTGAAAGACAAACAGTCGTGTTAACTGGGAAATCACCGGAATTCGATATCGTTATGTCATCACCAATGCTCAATTGGAAATTTATTCCGGGAGGATTCTTAGAACCCCTCAATGCTTACCTTGAGGATCCAACTTTAACCGATGCTGATTTTTATGATATTGATGACTTCTTCCCCATGACTATTAATGCTAGCAAGGTAGCCGGTAAACTGTATGCCCTTCCATACCAAGTTGAAGCCTATACTCTTTATTATCGTTCTGATATTCTTGACAAATACGGCGTCACCCCTCCCGAAACCTTAGACGAACTCTATGAAGCTGCTAAAAAAGTCAAAGCTGGTTTTGATGCCGATGGTATCACCGATATCCTTCCTTTCACCTGCCGTGGTATCAAGGGAGCTGGAACCGCCAATTCAGCCTACATTAGCCTGGTTGCTTCCTATGGTGCCAAAGATTTTGATAAAGACGGTAATCCTGCTATGTATACCCCAGAAATTGTTGCCATGTCCGATCTCTGGACCAAACTTATTCGTGATTTTGGTCCCAAAGACTGGGCAAACTTAGATTGGTATGACGTAAAAGATGCTTTCATTGCTGGAAAAGCAGCTATGATCATCAATGCCGACCATTGGGGTGCAGAACTTGATGACCCAGCTATCGCTCAAAATATCATTGGAAAATGGAAAGCCATTCATGTTCCAAAAGGACCAGCTGGAATTAAATCCAATATCTGGGCGTGGTCAATTGCGATGAACGCCGCTTCAGAAAAGAAGAAACCAGCCTGGTTATTCATGGAATGGGCTTCCAGCAAACCAGTTATGTTAGAAGCTTCGTTAAAATACAACAAGCAGACTCCGGTCCGGAATTCAGTATGGAATAATGAAGAAATAATTAAACGAACCTCAGAATGGGGTCAGGGAACTTGTCGTCCTCTCGTTACCAAAAACTTAGAAGAATATGCTGCATTACAATGGACTCCAAATCCAAATACTTTCGCTCTGAGCGAATTATGGCAGGAACAACTCCAGAGAATTTGGACCCAGGAAGTCTCAGCTGATGATGCTATCAAAGAGGTCGCAAATCGGGCTATAAGGTTGGCACCTCCAAAGGATTGGTTACAATAGGGAAAAAAAGCAATAACCATAAATAAGATTAAAAAAGGGAGCTCTGTTTTAGCAGAGCTCCCTTTTTTTGTGGGCGGCCATATTTTAATTTATCTCCATTTGAAGAACAATCGATAGTATGTATGGGATATGGTATTTTGAAAAATAGTTATTTGGGCATTTTAATAACTAAAAACTTAAAAGGTTTGTCAGCATTGTTGATGAGACGGTGAGGGATATCTTTAGGGCTTTCGATACAAGCACCGGGATTAACCGGAGCGGTTTCTTTAGCAATTTCAATTATTCCGCTTCCTTCTAAAATGTAAAACGCAACATCAACCGGAGTAGAATGAGGTTTTAATGATTCTCCTGGGTGAAGAGTCATGTGAATGATCTGTGCTCCATTATAATCATAAATACGACGAGCATTGATATTATGGTTGTTAACAAAGGGTTGGGTTTTATCAACTTCCAAAATTTTCATGGCAATCCTCCCAATAATTTAGTAAAACAGGGGATGGTAGGCATTTAGAGGGAGAGTTTGATACCCTCCCCCATTTATAGAAAGCTTACTCTCCAAGAATGGCTTTTAAATCAGCATCAGGAGTAGTTATGGTCATAAGATTGAAATTCTCCTGGAGGACTTTTAATGCTGCCGGGGTAACAAAAGCTGGTAAGCTGGGACCGAGCCTGATGTTTTTAATTCCCAGGTATAGAAGAGAAAGGAGAATGCAAACCGCTTTTTGCTCATACCAAGAGAGGATAAAGGAGAGGGGCAAACCGTTAACATCGGTGTTAAAGGCGTTAGCAAGAGCAACTGCTATCTGAATTGCAGAATAGGCATCGTTACATTGTCCAACATCAAGCAAACGAGGGATACCTCCAATATCACCAAATTCTAACTTGTTGAAGCGATATTTCCCACAAGCCAAGGTAAGAATAACTGAGTCATGTGGAACCACTTGGGCAAATTGAGTGTAATAATTTCTTCCTGTCTTTGCGCCATCACAGCCACCAATGAGGAAGAAATGGCGTATGGCACCCGACTTGACTGCATTGATTACCTGATCAACGACTCCCATTACAGCATTATGACCAAAACCTACCATGATCGTTTTTTCTGGTTCGTCTTCTGGGAATCCCGGGGCAGTTAAAGCAGCTTCAATAACCGGTGCAAAATTCCGATCAGAAATATGGGTTACCCCTGGCCAGGCCACTAATCCAGAAGTGAAGATTCGATTCTTATAACTTTCTTTCGGTTTTTGAATACAATTCGTGGTCATGAGAATGGCACCAGGAAATGCATCGAATTCTTTTTGTTGATCCTGCCAGGCTCCACCATAATTCCCAACGAAGTGAGGATATTTTTTCAGTTCTGGATAGGCATGGGTCGGAAGCATCTCTCCATGAGTGTAAATATGTATTCCTTTACCCTCGGTTTGTTTTAAAAGCTCATCTAAATCTTTTAGGTCATGACCGGAAACAACAATTGCTTTCCCTTTTTTGGCAGTTATAGGAACTGCAGTTGGAACAGGGTGACCATAAGCGCCAGTATTGGCTTTATCGAGGAGCTCCATGATCCGAATATTAACCTCACCACATTTTAGGGCAGTTTTTAACAATTCATCAATGGTAAAATGCCCTTTGGTAAGAAAATTAAGAGTTTCATGGAAGAAGGCGTAAACGTTGTCATCCTCTTGGCCAAGGATTTGGGCATGATCGGTGTAGGCAGCCATTCCTTTGAGACCATAAAGGATAAGGTGCATTAATCCAGCTCTATCTTCACCATATTCTTTAATATTATTTTCAAGGGTTACCGCTTCCCCTTGACGTACCAGTTCGTCTAAACTGTCAGCTGGTTTCCAGGTTGCTGGACCACTCAACTCTTCTGGGGTTTTTCCCGATTGACGACAGGCATCGAGGTATTGCTGTTTAACCTTTTCTTTGATGTTATAGGCTTTATAAAGTAAAAATTTTAAGCGTTCAGGATCAAAATCAACATTGGTAATTGTGCTAAAAAGTGCTTCGATAACAAAGATATCAACATCATGGTTTTTAACACCGTATTGACGTACCCGATGGGCATATTGTCCGATTCCCAAGGTAGCATAAATTAATAAATCTTGCAGAGCGGCAGTTTCCGGATCTTTGCCACATACCCCAAAGGCAGTGCAACCAGTTCCTTTGGCAGTTTGTTCACATTGGTAACAGAACATAGAATGAACCCCCTTTTAGAAATTATTGTTATAAATCCACCTGTGATTCCAAAAAAACTTGAATAGTTTAAAAGTTTCTTATTCAATGAAAAAGTGGGTTTTTGCTTGGTTTATTGACTTGATTGTGCTGTTTCAACTAAATCTTTCAAAGTTTTCGATGCCAGATATTGTTGAAACTCTTGTCGCATCTTGTTGATAAGTCCTCCAAAAAGACATTTTTTAAAAGGGCATTTCCCGCTTTTACTAAAACAACTCTCTTCTTCCAAAGGACCTTCGATGGCTTGATAAATATCCAAGAGTGTTATTAATTCAATTGGGTGTTTTAAGTGAAAACCACCATTAGGACCTCGAATGGAATCAACCAATTTAATTTTAGCAAGCCTTTGCATTACTTTTGATAGATGAGCTTCTGAGGATGCAGTTTTTTCAGCCATTTGTTTTATAGTTAATGGCTCACTTTCATTTTGAGCTAAAAGAACCATGCTGTGTAAGGCTAATATACTGGCTTCGGACAGATTAACAATACCCTTCAATTGTCTCTCACCTCTTAATATTGGTATAAAGATACCAAAATACCAAAAATATGTCAAGAAAAAAATTCAATGTTTTTTGCATTTGAAGAAGTAAGCATGTACTATCTTGAAAAGACAGTGAGAAGTAAGTTGTGAGTATTGAATAGGGAGAATTTCACCCTCATCCTTACCTTCTCCCATCAAGAAAGACTGAGGGGGAGAGGGGGCGATGGGGTGAGGGGGACTATTTTCATCCTCATCTGGTGCCACAACGTGGCATGAGGGTCTATCCTCTTCATGTCCGCTATGCAGCAGGAGGGTTTATCCTGCAAATACAGCGGATTTTGGGTAATGAATAGTAGTGAGAGCAAAAACTAAGAATTTATAGAACCTGAGAAATAAGAATTAAGAAAAAATAGAGAAATAAGAGGAAAAACAAATGACGAGGAATTTAAAATGAGGGAAATAGCTGGTAGGCCGTGAGGGAATCGAACCCGCAACCTACTGATTAAGAGTCAGTTGCTCTACCAATTGAGCTAACGGCCCACCTTATTGCAGTGAAAATATACAATGAAACACCAATAATTGTCAAGGTATGAATTTATATGTGGCAAGGACCTACATCTATGTAAATGATACCTCTATTTTTGGTTTTTTATTCTACCTTGCATTAATAAGCTAAAATGCTTGACTCTACGAATTTTCCTGCTAAAATAAATAAGGCGTGGTCAGAAAGGTTTCCTTTTGCCGTGCCGGAGTGGCGGAACAGGAAGACGCAACGGACTTAAAATCCGTTGGGGCGCAAGTCCCGTGCCGGTTCGATTCCGGCCTTCGGCACCAGTTCAATGAATATCGCGGGGTGGAGCAGTCAGGAAGCTCGTCGGGCTCATAACCCGGAGGTCGTCGGTTCGAATCCGGCCCCCGCTACCAGGTTTGCTATATTTTCCCCTCTAATCAGAGAATTTCAGCTTAGTCTGGTTTTCTGAAGAGGGGTTTTTTTATTTTCTGAGCCTTTATTGAGGAAACTCGTTTTTCATTTTTAATCATTAATTTTTCACGAAATAAAAAGCTGCGAGTTATAAAAAAGTATGAATGGGAATAATCTTGAATTGGAATACCTTTCTCATTGTGGTAACTT
The DNA here is from genome assembly GCA_012517635.1 of Candidatus Atribacter alterifermentans. Taxonomy (GTDB): domain Bacteria; phylum Atribacterota; class Atribacteria; order Atribacterales; family Atribacteraceae; genus Atribacter; species Atribacter alterifermentans. The sequence continues at coordinate 10,731 of JAAYUP010000462.1, read as the reverse complement.
CTTACTTAAAGCTTTCATTTATCTCAATAATTTCATCGAGCTTACTTATTTACACATAAAACAACGACCAAGGACTTCATAGGCATCAGCTTCTGAGAGAGATTCGGGAAAGATAAGAAGAGGGGCAAGAGATAGATTGGGTGTATTGGCTTTATTGGAGAAAAGATCCGAGATTTGAGTAGCAAGCTGTGAAGGTTTGAAGTCAATTGCGGCTAAGATATGACCGGCTTGTATTTCAGCCAAGGCTAAAGTAGAGGATTCAAAGCAAATAATCTGATGAGATAAGGACAGGTATTCTTTCATAATATCTTCACAACTGGTGAGATAAACTTGCTGTGAAGAGAGCGATTGACAGGGCTTTTTGTCATTGACAATCAAGTGATATTGGGAATGATTATGCAAGTACAGCAGAAAGTCTTGAATATAGGATTCATTGTGATGGACGATAAAAGCCGGAGATTGATAACCAGACAGGATGGTTTGGAGTTCTTCCAACACTAGCTCCCAATTGATGGTAATCGGTATAGAATGAAAATAATCAGGGAGGTTGGTTAGGCCGCAATTCCAGGTTATTAGAAAAGGTTTTTCATGAAATTCGATATTTTCACATTTTTGAAAAAAAACATCAGTTAATTCTTCAGAAAAATCCATTAAGATGATAACTTGAGCAAGGCATATTTTTGGGTTAATTTTTTTTTCAAGTTCACCAGGATTTTTGGAATAGAGATTGATGGTTTGAAGCTGTGAACCTGAAACAAGTCTTTTTAAATGAATTTCTAAAAAAGCCGAGAAGTAACGTTCGGGTTGAGCAGCAAAAAGCCAGACCACCGGTCCCTCTTCAGTAGAAAAAGAAGGACCGGAGAAAAAAAGGAGGATAACGAACAGTATGATACCCTTCAAAAAACCTCTTTTCATAACTAAAATTTGCGACGGTTGTACAAAATTTGATTGAGGAGAACGCTTCCCACCAAAACCAAACCAAGAGAGCCTAACTGCCAGATCTGATGAATTCCCGCGAGTTGCATACCATTATAAAGCATGGTAATGATAGCGATACTTAATACAACTCCACCGACTGTGCCTTCTCCACCCTTGATGCTGACACCTCCTAAAACAGCTATAGTAATAGCTTGAAGTTCATAACCAGTACCAATATCAGGGCGAGCGCTGGCAATCCGCGAGGTTATTACCCAACCGGCTAAGGCGCTCAGGAGGCCGGAAAGAGTGTAAACAATAACTCGGATTTTCTTAACATTAATCCCAGAAAATATCGCCGCCGTTTCATTGCTCCCTACACCATAAAGATGTCTTCCGAATACGGTTCGATTCATGAGAAACATGAGGATTAAAATGACTGGGATAAAAATAAACACTACCTGGAATGGAAGACCACCGATGCGGTGTTGGCCTATAAAATAAAAAGACTCAGGAAAATTGGAAACTGGCATCGGATTGGGTCCAAAACGAGGATCAACCGAAATAATCATGGCTAAAGATTTATAGACATAAAGGCTGGCAAGAGTGACAATAAAAGGAGGGATCTTGGGATAAGCAACCAGGAAACCATTGGCATATCCCATCGCACTGCCGCTGATAAGGCCAATGATGATGGCTAAAGACGGATTAAAACCAGCTCGGCCAATTAGAACTCCAATAATCATGGCGACAATGGTAAGCATAGAACCGACAGATAGGTCAATACCAGCTCCTCCGGATAGGATGACCAGCATTTCCGCTAATGCCAAAAGGCCAAGTTCTACGCCGTATTGAGTCATATTGGTGAGGTTATAGAAAGTGAAAAAACCCTTGACGGAAAAGGCAAACACCCCGAAGAGAATGAGAAATAATACCAAAAGAAAAAGAACCCTATTTTCAACGATTTGGCTTCCAATATTTTTCATAACGATTCTCCCCTGGATCGGACGAGGTCAATCATAACCGAAATTAAAATTAGTATTCCAATAACTAAACCTTCGCTAAGAGCTGGAACATTCATAAGAACCATACCATTTTTAATAATTCCCACTAAAACTGCTCCAAGCAAACTTCCTATCACGGTTCCTTTTCCCCCGAAGACACTCGTGCCACCCAACATCACAGCTGCGATGACTTCAAGCTCGAAACCAGAGCCAGTATTGGTTTGTACAATTCCGGTGCGGGCAACGTAGATAAGCCCGGCAAAACCAACCAAAAGCCCGGTAATCGAATAGACAATTATAATTGTTCGGGGAAGGTTAACACCAGAAACCCGGGCAGCTTCTGGGTTGTTCCCAATTGCATAAATTGCCCGTCCGGTTGGTCGTGAGCTAAGAAAATAACTAAAAAGGATAATTAAAACTGCGGTTATCCACATTGATAATGGGATGCCCAGCCATTTCCCCAAGCCAATGATCCGGATATCAGGAGGAATTCCCGAGACCCAGCGGCCACCAAGCACTTGATACATTAAAGCTCGCATCATGCTCATCATTCCTAAAGTAACAATGATAGGTGGGACATTGCCATAAGAGATGATGATTCCATTGAGGATACCAATCCCAAAACCAGTTGCAATTGCAGAAAGGATAACCACAAAAAAAGATGAACCAGCCATGAGAAGTTTTCCGGCAACTACTGAAGCCATACCTAAGACTGAACCCACCGAAACATCAATACCACCAGTAATGATGACCATGGTCATTCCAATAGCCGAGATCGCCACACCGGAAAGCTGTAAGAGTAAATTAGAAAGGTTGCTTACTGACATAAACTTCTCAGTACTAAGGGAAAAAATGACCATTAAAACCACGATGAGACCCAAAACGGTAACTTCTCTTCGTTTCATTAAAATTTGGAGGTTAGCAGTCATAGGTTTTTCTCCTCAATTGGTGAGCCCTTAGTTTTCAACATTCTCTCTCCGGTTGCAGCACGAATCAGATTTTCTGAAGTTATGTCTCGGTCTTCAAAGACTCCAGTGATGCGACCTTCATGCATAACGATTGCTCGGTCAGCCAGTTTCAAGATTTCAGGGAGTTCACTGGATATGATAATCACAGCAATTCCCTTCTCAGCGAGGGAGGCAATCATATGGTGGATTTCTGATTTGGAGGCGACATCCACTCCCCGGGTGGGTTCATCAAGGATGAGAATTTGTGGATTTACCCCCAACCACTTGGCTAAGACAACTTTTTGTTGATTCCCACCGCTAAGGCTATAGACTTTTGAATCAAGACTCGGTGTTTTAATAGCGAGTTCTTTGACATACTTTTTTCCAATCTCTTTTTCCTGGTGGTTATGAACAACACCCATTCTTGAAGAAATGTCTTTGAGAACCGTTACACTAATATTAAAAGCAGTACTAAGAATAGGGAAAAGACCTTGAACCTTTCGATCTTCTGGAAGATAGGCAATTCCATTCGCCATAGCCTCTTCGGAAGATGAAAAGCTTATCGTTTTCCCGTGGTAGATGATTTCACCACTGTCAGGCTTAATCAGACCGAAGATGGTTTGAGCAATGTCGGATCGCCCAGAGCCAACTAATCCAGAAAAACCTAAAATTTCTCCAGGATAAACATCAAAATGAATATCATAATAACGGCCTTTCCGGGTTAGATTCTTGACAGTAAGAGTTGGTTTTTCTCCTTTTTTTCCCTGGTGATTGATTTCTTCAACCAACAGCCGACCGGCCATGAGCTCGACTATTTTATTGCGATTGATTTCACTAATGGGATGTTCTCCAACGACTTCACCATCTCGCATAATAGTGACTCGATCGGCAATGCGGAATATTTCTTCAAGGCGATGGCTGATATAGATGATACCAACCTTTCTTTCCTTCAGTTTTTTGATAATATCAAAAAGTCTTTCGGTTTCATGCTCGGTAAGAATAGCGGTTGGTTCATCAAAGATAATGACCTGAGCTTCATAAACTAAAGCTTTGGCGATGAGTGCCAATTGTTGTAATCCAACACTGAGCTCTCTCATTGGTTGCTTAATAAAATGGGGAGATATTTGAAGGGATTCAAATAATGATCGTGCTTTTTTTTCTTCTTCAGCCCAATCGATATTGCCTCTCTGGGTTTTTATTTCTCGGCCCAAAAATATATTTTCTAAAACACTCAACTCCCTATAAATAAGTGGTTCTTGATAAACTGTAGATATGCCAATTTCTTGAGCTTTCCTCGGAGAACCAATTATAACTGGTTTTTCAAGGTAGAAGATTTCACCTCGATCTTGAGAAAGCGCTCCAGAGATAATTTTTATGAGAGTTGATTTCCCTGCTCCATTTTCTCCAACCAAAGCATGAACTTCTCCGGGATTTAAAGAAAAATTAACTTTTTTTAAAGCATGAACTCCTCCAAAAGATTTTTCTATTCCACGACATTCGAGAATGGTATTCATGACGAGCTCCTCATTCTTAACCCTCTAATAGAGGTCAGGAAATAATTGCTATGGACTTTGTTCTTCTGTCTTCAGAAAATTTAAAGAATAACGTATTTATTCGACTTCATACTTATAATTTTATCTATAAATAAAGAAAAAGGCGTCCCGAAGGACGCCCGAAGAAAATTTTTAGAAATTAAACTGATCGACATTACTGGCATCAAAAACCTTGGGAGGACCAAGCACTAGCATTTTTTCTTGGGCCATATATACTGGTTTGGTTTCTATGCCCGGGACATCATATTCTTTGCCATCTTCAAAGGCATTTTTGTCCAATAAGTATTTTGCTGCCCAAACAGTTAAATACCCTAAGTCAACTGGGTTCCAGAGAACAAAGGATTTTACCGCACCACTTTTTACATATTTTGACATCATTGATGGAACTGAAATGCCGGTAGCAAAGATTTGGTTGATTTTACCAGCTTGTTCGACTGCTTCAGCTACACCGGGTGCTGAAGTACTACATTGACCTATTACTCCTTTTAAGTTGGGGAAAGCATTAATCAAATCCAGCATAACATTGATGGCCATTTGAACATCTTCTTCGGCATAACGAATAGTTACTAATTTCATCTTGGGATATTCAGCTAACTTTTGTAGTTCATAAAGAATCCAGGTGTTCAAATTCCAAGCGGTAGGCCCACAAGAAACAATAGCGAACTCTCCTTCGTAATTCATGGCTTTGGCTAACTCTTCTAAGGTGGTGTAACCAATTGCATCTTGAAGAGCCTGGTTGACAAATACCTCTCGTACATCCTGTGCTCCATCGGTATCGCTGGTTAAGACAACAATCCCTTTTTCTTGAGCTTTTTTGAGTACTGGAGTGATGGCAGCTGGGTCATTGGGGGCAACAGCAATGGCATCTACTCCCTGAGTAATGAGGTTGTCAACAATTTCACTTTGTTTGGCAACATCTGCCGTTACTGGACCGGTGTAAATAAATTCCACGTCCAGATCCTCTGCCGCCTTTTTTCCGCCTTCTTCCATAGCATTAAAATATGGGATTCCAATTAGTTTGGGAACGAAGGCAATTTTGTACTTAGCCTCTGCCAAGGCTGGAACCAAAAGAACTGCTACCACTAACAACATCATAACGATTAAAATATAGGTTTTTTTCATATAAATCCCCCCAAAAAAATTTGTATTTTTTGACTATAATAAAATATTACCTATTTAAGTATTAAAATTCAAGTTTCTATTTGTTCAATTTATGAAAATAAATTTATTTAATATGCGAGACATTTAAGTTATCGAGTGGTATGAACGTCTATTCTTTAAACGCCATCTTATAAATTTCCTATTGAGGGGGGAACTGTATTTTCACCCTTAACTGGTGCTGAAGAAACAGCATGGACGTTTATCCTGAAAATACTGGAACAAGTGATAGGTAGAATGATCCTGAGGTTCTTCTTAAAATGAAATATTCCAGGTAATCTTCTGTGCTTTTACAGGAATTGAAAGTGAAGCGTGCCCATAAGACTACCTCTTATTTTTTAGAGGTAAGCTGTTTATATGCAATAAACTCGTTCATTCTACAACAGACTTAAAAAAAGCTTTTTGAAGCGGTGGCGCGCCCGGAGGGATTCGAACCCCCAACCGACAGATCCGTAGTCTGTTGCTCTATCCAATTGAGCCACGGGCGCATAAAAGAATGCGATACTATTTTAAGGAGTTATAAGGTACTCGTCAAGGTATGAGTAGAGACTGAGGGAAGCGATATTGCTTTCAGTAAGTGAGGCTCTTAAACTTCATTAAAAAAGTGTATAATTATAAAAGGAGGTGAGAGATTGAGAAGAATTGTGTTCATAGTGATTCTATTATGGTTGGTTTTGTCTTTATCGGTTTGGGCAGTAGAAAATATTGATTCTGAAATTGTTCGAGTTGCTTCCGCTTTGAAAGGTGAATATACTTTAGGAAAACCAGTCATTGTCGAAAAACTGACAATTGTACCAGTGGTAAAAACCAATGTTATATCTTTAGGCAGCGAACGGGATTTACCTTTTCAAATGGTTTTTGGGGGAATAAGCCTTGAACCTGTAGCTTTGTTAATAGTAAAAGATGGGGAATTTCAAATTTATAATATTGGGATGCCTGATGCCGGTATAGGAAAAATATTTGAGACGATTCCAGGTTTATTGCCCCAAACTCAAACTCTTTCAGAGAAAGGGAAGCAGGAATTGATCGATAAAGGGAAAGAAAGTCTTCAAAAAAAAGATTTTGAGAATGCAAAACAAATTTTTGAAGACATTTTAAAGAGTTTCCCAGAATTTGCCGATGCCCATGCTCTATTGGGTCAAGCGTTAGGAGAACTTGCTCAGACGACTGCAGATCTAAGCAAAAAGATTCAATATGGCATGGAAGCTTTCCGAGAGTTTGCCCGTGCCTTAGAAATTGATCCGGATAATCCTTATGCTTTAGTTGCAAGGGGATATGCTCGATTGATGGTTCCTCCTCCATTAGGAGGTGTTGACATGGCCATCGAAGATTTTAACTTAGTAATCGATAAACATCCTGAATTTACTGATGCCTATATTGGTTTGGCTGAAGCATATGGTAAAAAAGGAGACGAAGAAAAAGCGAAGGGATTTTTTAATAAAGTTCTTGAACTCGATCCCGAAAATATTCGAGCCAAAGAGGGTTTATCCCGATTGAACAAGTAGAAAATGATTTTATTGAATACAATTTATCGGACAAAAGTAACTTTATCATAAAAAATTTATAAAAGGTAGGAATTTACGATTTAAAGTGAATGGATATAAATAGAGTTTTATTTGAAATTCGTTTGGAGGCGGTAAGTATGAAAAAAGCGTTACTCATCAGTTTAACTGGGTTATTTATTTTAGTTTTGGTTAGTTGGGGTTGGTCCCAAGAAGCTGTTTCTGGCGATGTCATTGCTTTAATGGATACGGTTTTATCAAAGATGACCCAAATGGTTCAACCTAATACTCTCATTGGAGCACCAATTCAAGTGGGAGATGCAACAGTGGTCCCAGTCATTCGAGTTGAAGTTGGATTTGGTGGGGGTGGAGGTCTTGGTATGCAAGCTGGTCAACCTTCAGGAGGAGGTACTGGTGGGGGTATAACGATGGAGCCAGTATCTTTCTTAGTCATTCAAGAAGGCAAAGTCACTCTTCTATCAGCCACGACTCCGGTTTCGCCTTGGAAGGATATTATTGAAACAGTAATGCCTATGATAATGCAAGGTGTTCAAGGAATGTCAGGGATGATGCCATCGGATATGTATAATTATGATTATGAATCAACAAAAGAACCGGAAATAGGTCCAGTACCAGAAGAATAAAAAAATTTATTTTAAGAAGCTTAAAGTATTTAATATGGCGGGTATCTCATGCCCGCCATCCTTTTTTATTCGATTTGAGATATTTTTTCAATCTAAAAGGCATAAAGTTTATCGTTACCTTGATTTCATTTAGTCCATTTCTTGACGCTTTTTTATTGTTACGATCCTTTCAGATTAGGAGCCTCATTTTAAAATGAATTTTGCCTATACAAAAAAGGTTTTTCCAACAGGCTTGAAAGTAATTTTCCGTCGAATGAAATCTCCTCTTGTAGCTTTGAATCTTTGGGCAAGGGTTGGAGTTAAAGATGAAGAACCAACAAAGATTGGGATCTCTCATTTTTTTGAGCATATGGTTTTTAAAGGTACCACCAACTATCCAGGGTTAGAATTATCAAGGCAAGTTCAATCTATTGGTGGCAACATCAATGCCGGCACATCTTTAGATTCTACTGATTTTTACATTGTTTCCCCAAAAAATTATTGGGAAAAATCATTAGAACTACTCTTTGAATTAATTAACAATCCAATTTTTGATCCAACTGAAATTGATCGCGAAAGAAATGTAATCATTCAGGAAATACATTTAGATGAAGATGATCCAGAAGAAAAACTTGCCACCACACTTTATCGAGAAGTTTTTTCTGGAAGTCCTTATGAACACTCAATATTAGGAACAAAAGAAACCATTTCATCTTTGAAAAGGGAGGACTTTTTTCGTCACCAAGAATCTTTTTATCACCCTTCAAACCTGACGATGGTAGTTTGTGGAGATACTCCCGAAAATCAGTTATTCGAAAAAATAGATCGAATTTATAGGATTGAAAAAAAAACGATCCCTCATTCATTCAACATTTTTCCACATCTTTCCAAGGCACCAATGAAAAGAATCGAAATCGGTATGGATGTTCACCATCACTACGGTGCTATTGGTTTTTTAGGACCAGGAGTTCGACAACAAGAAGAAATTTGTTTGCTTAAATTTTTGTCGGTTATTCTTGGAAATGGAATCGACTCGCGTTTAAATGCCCGTTTGAGAGAAAAAGAACAATTGGTAGATTCAATTCATACCAATTGTTCTTATTATCAAGAATCTGGAATTTTCAGCATTGTTTATACCTTTTCTAATAGTGACTCAAAAAAAATTGCAGCAATTATTGAAGAAGAATGTAATCGATTGATAAATCATCCCCTTCAAGAAATTGAAATAAATCGAGCTAAAAATCTTTTATTAAGTGATTTTTATCATTCTATTGAAACTACCTTAGGTAGCGCTGAGCTTTTAGGTCGTTTCGATACTATTGATACTATTGATACGATATTTCGGTACTTAGGGATTATCCAAAATATTCAAGGGAATCAGATATACGATGTTCTTAAAAAATATCTTGATTTTAATAATTCAGTAAGTGTTATTATCAACCCAGAGGACCAACAACGATGAGCGAGTTTCAACCAGCCATAGAAAAAGTACGCCTTAAAAACGGTTTAACACTCTTACTGCTCCCTATTCCTGATTCTTTACTTTGTTCAATCCACCTTTGTTTAGCAATGGGAAATTTATTCGAGAGCGAAAAAGAAAGAGGCCTTTCGTCATTGTTACAGGAAGTTATAGTAAAGGGGACTCAAACGAAAGATGCAATGACTTTCAATCGCGAAATTGAATTACTTGGTGCGTCAATAGAAAGCTCCTCGAATCATTTTCTTGGAAGGATTGCCGTTGAAGGACCAAACGAGCAAATATTTGCTATTCTTGCTCTTTTTTTTGAGTTAATTAAAAGTCCAGCCTTGAAAAAAGAGGAGATAGAAAAAGAAAAAAGATTTTTAATCGATCAATTAGCTGCTCTTGACGATGATCCGCTCAAGGCAGCCCTTCACCGTTTTAAAAAAGCATTTTATGGTACTCACCCCTATGGGTCATCAACTCTTGGTGAGCCTGATTGTTTAGTAACATTTACCGAAAGAAAGGTATTTGATTGGTATCGTCGTTGGTATGTTCCCAATAATATGGTTATTGCAGTAGTTGGTAATTTTAGTCTTAATCGAATGAAGGATGTTTTTCTCCATCAAATGGGAGAGCTCATACCTCAAAAAGTTAAGCCTTACCAGGAAGATAGTTTTTATCCTCTATCTTTACGAATTGTTGAACAAAAAGACATTCAAGATAGTTGGATGGTATATGGTTTCCGAGCACCATCTCTTTTTGATGTTCGAGGAAGAGCAGCCTTTGAGCTTTTATCAAACTCTTTAGGGGGGAGCATGTATTCACGACTTTTCTTAAAAGTTCGCGAAGAATTAGGGTTAAGCTACCAAGTTGGTTCAATGTATGTTCCTTTTATTGGACCTTCATTTATCTGTGCTTACGCTGGTTTTTCTTATCCTTTTTTTGAGGAAATTATTCAAATTTTTCGTGAGGAATTCCATAATTTGGAACATATAAACCCAGTAGAGTTTGAAGAAACCAAAAATTACACACTTGGTATGTATTTAGGTCGGTTTGAAACAGTATATTCTCTCTCGTCCATGATTTCTTTTTATGAAAAAATTGGCTTGGGATGGGATTTCCCCTTTAAATATCAAGAGTTCATTAATAATATGTCCCTGGAAGAAGCTTTAAGTATATATAGTAAGAATAAGGGGGAGGGAGAAACTTTGGGAGCAGTGGTCCCTTCTCAGATAAAAAAATAATTTTAAAATATTTTGAAAAGACTCTTGACATTCTTTAAAATAATTATATAATGCTTTTTGGAACAAGGCCAAGAAATCATAAATTAAAAAAATAAAGATTTAAAAAATATAAAGAATCTTTCCCCTCCTTGCACTTATGGGGAGTTGGACGCCAGTCCAACTCCCCATAAGTGTTTTTAGGACTTTTTTCTTCAACATGATTGTTATTCTTTTTAGAGTTTGTTATAATCCATGATTGTCGGGGCGTAGCGCAGTTTGGTTTAGCGCACCTGCCTTGGGCGCAGGGGGCCGGAGGTTCAAATCCTCTCGCCCCGACCAGGTTT
>JAAYUP010000461.1 GCA_012517635.1 Candidatus Atribacter alterifermentans | reverse complement strand
TCGATCCTGAGGTCCCAAAACACGGATAAATTCTTTTTCTTTTTTAATAAATCCAGCTCGGTTCCATTCGTTGGCCAAATCTATACCGCATCCCGTTGCCAGTTTCTTGGCTTCATCAAAAATCACTTTGGCTTCACCAAAATTCCATCGCCAGAGGAGATAGAAGCGAGTAAGCGGTGAGATCGATCCAGCAAAGCCATTATGTAGAATCTGCTTGATAGCATAATCAGTCACAATTTCTCTTACATCTTGAAGCCATCTATCTGCTCGGATTTCATTTCCCTCATAATCAATCACTTTCTTGTACTTTCCGAATACCTCGATGGAAGAACCAATAGCAGAGATAAAAAAGTCAGCTCCTCCAATCCCCTCCTGCCAGAGACGTTCCAATTTCTTGTCGAGATGGTTTTTTAGTTCTTCCCTGATGTTATTATAGAAGCCGGTATCTAATCTTTCCATTTTACGAGCGACAATATAGATTGAGGAAGCGAGAGCAGCAGATTCATTAGCTCGTAGTCGCATCCGCATTTCAGTATTTAATGGCCATGTACCAGTAATAATAAGCCCAGAATCTAATAGAGAGTTTATCAAGGTTTCCCATCCTTCAGTGGATTTGTGGGCATAAACAATAACTGCTATTCCGTTTGGTTTTAAAACCCGATGAATTTCTTGAAAAGATTGTTTCAGCATCGATTCAAAAAAAGCTTTTCCTCTCTCATAACCACCTTCATTTTGTGAATAGGCAACTATTTCATTTTTTTTAGGGGTAAGAGGAGTAGAAAATAAATCAGGGTATATGTCACCAAGAGAACGTTTTAACCAAACATAGAAAAAGTCGGAAAGATAAGAATAAGGAACATTATCGTAATAAGGAGGATCAGTTAAAACTGCATCAAAAGAATTTTCTGGATGAGTAATTGAAGTTGCAGAAGACTGAAATATTTTAATTTTTTCCATAGATATTGATATTTCATTGATAACCTTCAACACCTGACTCGTCATACTTTTAAACGTTCCAGTTAATATAGGAGAAAAAAGATTTAATTCGGAATAATCCCATGCCATTGGAAGTGCTTGTCTAGCAAAGGTATTAGGAATAAATTCCCATTGGGGATGCCATCTACACAAATTTGATGAAAAATCAGAAATACGGCTTATAATCAAACCTAAATAACTCACTAATGAGATTTTTCTGCCTATATCTATATTTGATTGGTAAACTTTTAAAATATTTTTAATTTGTTCAATCAACGCTAAGAGTATAACTTTCTGCCGAGCATTAAAAAGATCTCCCCAGGTATTCATATTGTATCTTTGAATTCTGAAACCTAATGTACCAGCTGGAGGGAGTGGTTCATCTGGTACTGGATCCATTCCCCATTCTTCTCGCAGCTTTTCTCTTTTTTCTTCAAGATATTTTTCTGCCTCTTTAAAAACTCTCATATCAGTTTCATTAGCTATCCGATATTGTTTTCCGTTTTGCCTTGGCTTATGCAGAACCACTGCCACCATTCGTTCCCCAGATTTTTTCTCCTGAAAAAGCCTACGGGTGGTATTAGCATCAATTGTGGCTCCACATACTGGGCATTTTGCCACCGCTTGGGCAACTGTCCCTTTCTCTGGATCAAAGTCGGGAGGCATTGGGTCATATCCAGTTCCTACTATTTTGAATTGGATGGTTCCCCCTTCCACATAGGGGTAGAGTGAAATTTTTCGTTTATCCTTTTTTGCCAGCCAAAACTGGCGCATGAGAGGAATTTCAGCACCACAAGTAGGGTTCTGACAGGGGATAGTTCGAGCCCAGATATAACCAACTGGGATTGAACCATTGGGATCTGGCGGGTAGAAACGACCTATTTCTTTTTTGGCTTCGTTGAGAACCCATTCACCCCATTTCTTTACTTCTTCGACTAAAACATTATCAACTTTTATTTTCTTAACAACTTTTCTGCCAAACTCCTCAACCTCTTTTTCGATATACCCAGGTTTACCAAATTTTTGGGGATATTCCAAAGTACACTTTTCAATGAGCACCGCCACCGGGTTGAGATCACTGGCATAAGTTTCACACCCTAACCGAAGCGCTTCTAATGGGATAGAACCACCACCGGCAAAAGGATCGAGAACTTTTGGCGGTTTTCCACCATAGGCCTTAAGGATTTCTTTTTGAGCCTGCTCAATCATGGCTGGATTATTGGAATTTTCCCATTTGGAAAATTCAATGATGAAATTCCGCTGCCGATTCCATTCTTCAATAGTTTTGGGGACAGGGATCAAAGCAGCGTAGCTGGTAGTCCGAGAAGCAGCTAAAGGACGCCGCGCCCACCAGATGTGAAGGGTGGAAATATGACCATGACGAATGTTTTTTTCCTTGGCGGAATGGACGCTCACTTCTTTCACTGGAAATGATTCTTCGATAAAACGCCGGTCAAGGCTCATGATTATGACTCCTTCCTTTTTCGATGATGAGGTCAGAGGAAACGATATAACGGACGGTTTCGATTTTTTCCTCAGGGTAAATAGATTCTGCCGGATTTTGAATAATATAGAGCTCAGTGACAGATGATGCCTGATATACCACATAGATGTAATACTCACTTCCAAAGCGACGGGCTTTGAACCATTCATTTTGAGTGAGTGCTACCTCTCCTCGGTTAGCCCGGGTTTTTACTTCGATATATCGAATTGTTCCTGATTTATCCTGAGAGCGGATATCAAATCCCAAGTTTTTGGCGGATACATCTTCAGGAGTACGGCCTGATTGCCGTTCATAATCCATAACGAAATCCATTCCAATTTTTTCGATAGCTGAATCGGAAGCCATACTCTTATCTTGAGGATTTTTGGGTTTAATTCTCAATATTCCCACAAAACGAGGGGTCATAATGGAGAGGGTTTTCTCTTTCTCAATATCTTGAATGAGCTTTTTCAGATTCTGTTCATATTCTTTCTTCCGTTCAATTTTATTGCGTAATGCTAAATCAACGTTTTCTCCCCTT
>JAAYUP010000460.1 GCA_012517635.1 Candidatus Atribacter alterifermentans | reverse complement strand
TCGCAAAATACGCTCCTCGCAATGACGAGTCGGTGTTCCTTCTCCCTTGATGGGAAAAGGTCAGGATGAGGGTGAACGCCCAGAATAACGAGTTAAAGGCACCCTCCCCGCCGCAAAGCGGCACCCCTCCAAGGAGGGGAATTATTTAACTTACCTCCCATTGAGGAGGATTTATTTGATAGTATTTTCAAGATAGAATAAAGAAATTCGTGAAGTTCCATAGAGGTTTGATATGAGAAGAAAAATTGTCATTATTGTTTCATCGATTATGATCGCAGCTTCCTTCTTTATATTCATGAATACCAGCAATCGGTATTTCAATGAATCCATTGCTATCATCCAAGAAAAAGTTCAAATCATGTATCAAACTTTTTCTCTAACTAATCAAACCAATGATGATACAGCTTTTCATGACGGCCAATTAGTTTATATTTTTTCTTATGAACCTTATGAACCAACCCAGCAAAATCGATTATTACTTCAAACTATCGAAGAATCTGAAAATCAAATCGTAAGCAATACAATAGTTCCAGTAGATGCCCAAGATATCTTGAGCATCTACTGGGTAAAGGAAGGAAGCAATGGATACTATACATCTACCGTTTCTCCTTGGAAAAAACAAGACATCTATCTGGAAACTCTCAAACCCATTTTGTCGGAACAACAAACCCCATTAGGGAATCTAAAATTTACTATCCCCTTAACCCAGGAATTTGAACGGTTTCGACATAAATCTCTTTCTCTTCTATTATTAATCTTGTTTTTCGATACCTTGCTCATAACTATCCTGTATCTTTCTACCACCTTATTTATCGTAAAACCTTTAGAAATAATTGAGAAAAAAATCGAAACCATTGTTGAAAGTGATCCACTTTCCCTGATTAAAAAACCTCTGCTCTCTCAAATCGATATCTCGTTATCTGCTCTTGAAAACCGAATTCAGCAAACCGAGGAAAAAGCACGTTGTGATGCTCTCACCGGGCTTTTTAACCGCTCAACCTTAGATGAACAGATCAATCGTTTTATTGATTCTGGATTAAGATACAATAACTCCTTCAGTTTGGTCTTTATTGATTTTGACTACTTTAAAAATATCAATGACCAACATGGACATTTGACTGGGGATTACGTGCTTCAAATCTTTTCATCAATTTTGCTCAAAGAAAAAAGAACTGATGATTGCGCCTTCCGATTCGGGGGCGATGAATTCTGTGTTCTTATAAGCGGTGATCATAAAACCGCCGGCCAAGTCTTTGCTCATCGGATAAAAAATTCCTTAAAAAGCATTTATCCATCAGTTAACATTCCTCCCTCCCTTTTAAGTATCAGCATTGGATTGGCTGATTTTCCTTATTGCGCCCTTGACCGTGAGGGTTTATTCTCCGCTGCCGATGCCAGCCTATTAGTTGCCAAACAACTGGGACGAGGCAGAATTATCTATTTTCGTGACCTTTTCAATCATCATTCTTCAACGAACCGACAATTTTCCAATTTGAATTTTGAGGTTTTATCGATGTTAGCCGAAGCTGTCGATGCCCGTGACCGCTATGATCGGAACCACTCTCAGGAAGTTGCTCAGCTTTCCTTGAAATTTTCCCAGTACTTAGGTTTAAAAGAATCAGAGATAATTACTCTTTACCAAGCTGCTCGCCTTCATGACTTAGGAAAAGTGGGAATCGACCCTCAAATTCTAAACAAACCGGAAAGTTTGACATCCAAAGAAAGACGAAGCATATTCTATCACCCTGAAATTGGTTCTAAAATGACCAGGACGGTGGATGAAGCCAAGCC
This sequence comes from Candidatus Atribacter alterifermentans, assembly GCA_012517635.1. Taxonomy (GTDB): domain Bacteria; phylum Atribacterota; class Atribacteria; order Atribacterales; family Atribacteraceae; genus Atribacter; species Atribacter alterifermentans. Next base: position 1,414 of record JAAYUP010000460.1, on the reverse strand, counting down.
GCTCTCCGAAATTATTCTTTCCCATCACGAGCGCTACGATGGGCAGGGATACCCTCACCGGATTTCAAAGGTTAATATTCCTTACCTCACCAGAATCCTAAGTTTGTGTGATGTCTACCAAGCGATGACTTCTCCCCGACCATACCATCAAGCGATGTCTTCTTCAGAAGCAATCGAAGAAATTGAAAAGCTTTCGGGCTCCTTTTTTGATCCGGATTTAACATCGTCATTTATCTCCATGGTTGGAAACCGCTAAAAATAATCTGATTTACCTATACAAATTAAAAAAAATAATGCTTTAGAACTATGTTTTTTATAATAAATTTTTATTATAATAAGTCCAGGAAATATTTAAGGAGGGTTAATTTATGAAAAAATTCGAATAGGTTTTTAGCGGTTTTTATGGCAGTTATTATTGCCCTCTGCTTCATCCCTCTTTCTTCATTCGCTCAAGAACTCACTGAACCAGAGGAAGAAGTGCTTGATGAGGAAATGCTCGAGGAACCAATCCTTATTTCAAACGTTTTTTATGATACCGATATTCGCGAAGCCTTAATGGATATCGCTAGCCAAGCAATGGTCACCATCTTGGTCGACGATTCGGTTGGTGGCTTCATTACTTTGGAAGTCATGGATGTTTCTCTGGAAAAAGCCTTGGAAATGGTCCTTGCCCCAGGGGGATTTGTTTATAAAAAGATGGATGGGTATTATTTGGTGAGCTCTGGTTCTTTGGATAGCCCCGCTTTTAAAAACATTACCAGCACGGTTCGTGTTGACCTTGCTGATTTAACTGCCGAAGAACTAATTTCTATTCTTCCTGAATATTATTCCCAATATGTCAAAGCCATATCGGGGAAAGGTTTCGTCACCATAACTGCACCCGATGAAATCATTGAAAAGATTAAAGAAATCATAGAAATTACTGATACACCACGAAAACAAGTAATGCTCGATACCGTGGTTACCGAAATCTCCGGGGAAGAAGCGGAAAATATTGGAATTGAGTGGGGAGGAGCAAATACTGGTTCCTATGGATTGCAGTTTGGTGAGTTAGCCAGCATTGGTGGAATTTTTGAACGCTTAGAGAGAATAACTGCAACTTTGAATTTGCTCAAAAAAGAGGGAAAAGCTCGCATTCGTTCCAATCCACGTTTGGTGGTGCTCGATGGTGAGCAAGGAGAAATCCGGGTATTGCGAGATGAATATTTCGCCATAACCACTGGTTCGGCTGCCTTCCCTACCACCAGCCTGGAAACGATCTCCGCAGGTGTTATAATGACCGTTTCCCCTCGAATCCATCCCGATGGGAGTATCACTTTAATTCTTTCTCCCGAAGTGAGCAATGTGGTGGGAGCCGGAATTCAGGATTTACCGGTGATTAGCCGCCGTATTGCATCCACTACCGTTCGAGTTA
>JAAYUP010000459.1 GCA_012517635.1 Candidatus Atribacter alterifermentans | reverse complement strand
CACAGATATTGAAATTCAAGCTCGTGAAATGATTAAAATAAAAGAAAAACTCAATAGTATTTTGGCTTTCCATACCGGCCAACCGCTGGAGAAAATAAAAAAAGATACCGAACGGGATTATTTCATGTCGGCAGAAGAGGCTCAATTATACGGTTTGGTCGATCAGGTTATCGTTCCAAAAAAAGAGAAAAAAGGAGAAGGAAGCGGGAATGGCACGTTATGATGATGAAAAAGGAAAAATCCGCTGTTCTTTTTGTGGGAAACCGCAAGCGGATGTAAAAAAACTGATTGCCGGCCCGGGAGTCTTCATTTGTAATGAGTGCATTGACCTCTGTAATGATGTGATTCGTGAAGAAACCAAGAATGACAAAAAACAACCGGAATTCAGTTTGGGAAAACTCCCAACACCGATAAAGATGAAGAAATTTTTAGATCAATATGTCATCGGCCAGGAAAGGGCTAAGATTACTCTTTCAGTGGGAGTCTATAACCATTACAAAAGAATTCTTTTTTCCCAAGATAAAAATGAGGTTGAAATTGAAAAAAGTAATATTTTATTAATTGGGCCAACTGGTTCTGGGAAAACTCTCTTAGCCCGAACCTTAGCCAAGATGCTGAATGTCCCTTTTGCGATTGCGGATGCGACTACCCTGACTGAAGCTGGCTATGTTGGTGAAGATGTTGAAAATATTTTGCTTCGTCTCCTTCAAAATGCTGAATTCAATCTAAAAAAAGCTGAAAAGGGAATAATCTATATCGATGAGATCGATAAGATTGCACGAAAATCTGAGAATCCCTCTATTACCCGCGATGTATCGGGAGAAGGAGTGCAGCAAGCCCTATTGAAAATTTTGGAGGGTACCATTGCTAATATTCCTCCCCAAGGTGGGAGGAAGCACCCTCATCAAGAATTTATCCAAATGGATACCACCGATATTTTATTTATTTGTGGTGGAGCTTTCGTGGGGTTAGATCGGATTGTTGAGGCCCGGATGAAGGAGAAGAAAATCGGCTTTGGAACTTATGAAATGAACCAAAAAAAGCTTCAAGAAAATCCTTTAATCGATGTCCAACCGCATGACCTGATGAAGTTTGGCATGATCCCCGAATTGGTGGGAAGAATTCCCACCATTTGCGCCTTAGATGAACTTAATGTTGAAGATTTGGTTCGGATATTGACCGAGCCAAAAAATTCTCTAATGAAACAATACCAACATCTTCTCCGCTTGGATGGAGTTGAGTTAAGTTTTACTGAGGGTGCTTTAAAACGAATAGCCATCGAGGCAATGGAGAAAAAGACCGGTGCTCGAGGTTTACGGGCTATTATGGAAAAGTTGATGACCAAAGTTATGTTTGAATGCCCCGATTGGAAAGACATTAAAGCAATGATGGTCGATGAAAATATGGTTATGGAGAATCAAACCTCTGATTTCTTTTTGACAAATCAATTCATTCAAGATAAGCCAGCATAAAGAAAGGAATAAAAATGAATAATCGAACACCGATACCGCAGGTTTATGACGCTTCTCAAACTGAGACAAAATGGTATGACTATTGGGAAAAAAACGGTTATTTCTCTCCCGATCCGCATCGTTCAAATCCTTTTTGTATGGTTATTCCTCCTCCGAATGTGACCGGCTTCCTCCATATGGGTCATGCTCTCAACCTGACTCTTCATGATATTCTCACCCGTTATCGGAGGATGATAGGCGATCAAACCCTCTGGTTACCGGGGACCGATCATGCTGGTATTGCGACTCAAAATGTTGTTGAAAAACAGCTGGCAAAGGAAGGATTAGATCGTCATCAGTTAGGTCGAGAGGAGTTCGTTCAAAGAGTTTGGCAGTGGAAAGAGCAATATCACGACCGGATTGTCAAACAGCTAAAAAGTATGGGTGCCTCCTGTGATTGGACTCGAGAGCGATTTACCCTTGATGAAGGGTTATCAGCAGCGGTAAAAGAGGTGTTCGTTCAACTTTTTGATGAAGGATTGATTTACCGAGGAGAATATATCGTTAACTGGTGTCCGCGTTGTGAAACGGCCATTTCCGATATCGAGGTCGATTACCGGGAAATTCCATCATTTTTGTATTATGTCCGTTATCCAGTCAAAGAGCATCCTGAGCAGTATTTGGTTGTTGCCACTACCCGTCCGGAAACCATTTTGGGAGATGTAGCCTTAGCTGTCCATCCCGATGATAGCCGGTATCGCCACTTGACGAACATGATAGTCGTTCTTCCTTTTATAGGAAGAGAAATGGGTATTATACAGGATGAATATGTTGATCCGCAGTTTGGAACTGGTGTTCTCAAAGTAACACCAGCCCATGATATGAATGATTTCGATTTGGGGAAAAAGCACCACCTTCCAGTCATTCCAGTTATTGATTCTAATGGAGTAATGAATGAAAATGCTGGGATTTTTGCTGGCATGACTCGAGAACAATGCCGGAAAGCGATTGTTGAAAAACTGAAAGACCTCAATCTCATTGAAAAAATTGAAGACTATTCTCATTCGGTTGGTCACTGTTACCGATGTAATACCCAGGTTGAACCTTTGGTTTCCAAACAATGGTTTGTGAGGATGAAAGACTTGGCTCAGCCGGCTATAAAAGCAGTTGAAGAGGGTCGGGTGGAATTTATCCCGGATCGATGGAAAAAAATTTATTTTGAATGGATGAATAATATTCAAGATTGGTGTATTTCACGGCAGATTTGGTGGGGACATCGAGTCCCGGTTTTTTACTGTCAAGAATGCGGTCATTCTTTTGCCGATCGAGGGTTGCCTGACCATTGTCCCAAATGCCAGGGCAAGGTGGTCCAAGATGAAGATGTTCTGGATACCTGGTTTAGCTCGGCTCTTTGGCCTTTTTCTACCTTAGGCTGGCCGGAAGCAACGCCTGACTTGAAAACCTTTTATCCGACTTCGGTTTTAATTACGGCTTTTGATATTATCTTTTTCTGGGTTGCTCGGATGATCATGATGGGTTTGAAGTTTATGAAGGATGTTCCCTTTCGAAAGGTGTACATCACTCCCCTGGTTCGAGACGCCTATGGGAAGAAAATGAGCAAATCGACCGGTAATGCTATCGATCCCTTGGAAGTTGCCCGCCAGCTGGGATCGGATTCTTTACGCTTTGCTCTTGCTTGGTTAACGGTTCAGGGTCGGGATATCCATCTTTCCATGGAAAGAATCGAAGCTGCAAGGAATTTCATGAATAAAATCTGGAATGCCTCCCGTTTCGTCTTAATGAACCTTGAAGAGGATTTTGTTCCAATTGATTTAAACGATACAGCTTTTCTCGACTTGAAAGACCGGTGGATATTGTCCAGATTTCAACACACCATTGAACAAGCTAGTTTGGCTCTCGATGATTTTCGATTCGGTGAATACGTCCAGATTATTTATGATTTTATTTGGGGTGAATTCTGTGATTGGTATATCGAATGGAGCAAAAAAGACCTCTACCAAGGAAATTCAGAAGAAAAAAGAAAGACCCAGTCAGTCTTGGTGAAGGTTCTTTCGGGAATTCTTCAACTGCTTCATCCGGTGGCGCCATTTATTACTGAAGAAATCTGGCATTCTTTGCCAATGAAAAAAGATCATGAGGCGCTCATTGTATCAACCTGGCCAGCTGTAGAAAAGCAATGGCTCAATAATCAGGGTGAAAAGGTCATTGAATCGATTCAAAAAATCATTCGAGAAATACGATTTTTAAGAGCAGAGCTAGAGAT
>JAAYUP010000458.1 GCA_012517635.1 Candidatus Atribacter alterifermentans | reverse complement strand
CCATAAACAAAATACCAGTTGGCATTCATAAATTTAATGACACCTAAAAAGACCTTAGTAATGGTTGGGAGTTCTAAGCTGAAACTCTCAAAAAGAAGAAGAAATTGAGGGAAAACAAAATACACCATAAAAAAAGAAGCAGCAATCATGGCTACAACTAAAATAATCGGGTAATACATTGCCGACTGTACCTTGTCTCGAAGGTCTTTTTCCCATTCCAAATAATCCGATAAACGCCCTAAAGCCCAATCAAGGTTCCCACCAGCTTCTCCTGATTGAACCATCCCAACAAATACTCGGTTAAAAACCTTCGGGTACTCACTAATAGCTTGGGAAAAAGAATATCCCCGTTCAATCTTGCCAGTAAGTTCTTCAATAATATGAACAAAGCTTTTGTTAGAAACCTGTTTACCCATGCTTTCAAGAGCAGCAATCAGAGGAACTCCAGCTTCTAACATGGTAGCAATACCACGGCTAAAAAGAGCTAATTCTTTAAGATTGACTTTCCCACCTTTTTGGGTCGAGAAAAGTGAAATTTCTTTTTTGAGGCCTTTTGTTTTCTCCTCGGTAATTGCAGTGATAAAATAACCACGATCTCGAAGGGCGATCGCCGCATCTCTTTCGCTATTCGCTTCGATTGTTCCCTCCTGCACTGTACCCAAGGTATCTCGAACTTTATAAAAATAATTTGGCATTAGGTACGATTCCTCCAATTTTTAAATTCTTTCTGGTCGATGGCATGATCAAAAGCGTCTTCCCAGGTCACCAAGCCTTTACGATAAAGCTCAAAGAGTGAGCGATCCATAGTAACCATTCCTTCTGATAGGGAGGTTTGCATTATGGTATAAATTTGATGACTCTTCCCTTCTCGTATTAAATTTCGAATAGCATTATTGGCTAACATAATTTCAATTGCCGGAACTCTTCCTTTGGTATTGGCACGAGATAATAGTTGTTGACTGATAACACCTTGAATCGCTCCCGCTAATTGAATACGAACTTGCTGCTGTTGGTGGGGAGGAAAAATATCGACTATCCGATCAATGGTCGAAGGGGCATTGTTGGTATGAAGAGTCGCTAAAACTAAATGTCCGGTCTCAGCCGCAGTCAAGGCGATAGCGATTGTTTCTAAGTTTCTCATTTCCCCCACTAAAATAACGTCAGGGTCTTGACGAAGGGCATGAACTAAAGCATTTTCAAAGGAATAGGTATCAGCACCTAATTCCCGTTGATTGATAATGCTTTTTTTATGGCTGTGGAGATATTCAATCGGATCTTCAATCGTTATAATATGACAGGCTCGAGTATTGTTAATATAGTCAATCATCGATGCAAGTGAAGTGGATTTTCCGCTCCAAGTTGGTCCGGTTACTAAAATGAGGCCACGAGGAAGTGCCGCTAATTTGATCAATGTTTCTTTAGGGAGTTGAAGCTCTTCCATAGAAGGGATGATATAACTTAAAGCTCGAAGCACTAAGCCACAAGATCCACGCTGTCGGTAAACATTCACACGGAAACGGCCCGTTTGAGGGAGACCGATTGAAAGGTCAAGTTCATTATTTTTTAGAAATTGTTCCCAGCGGTCGTTTTCACCAACAATAAACCGAGCGATATGTTCGGTATCTTCTGGCTTCAAAACCGGCAAATCGGTTTTTATTAGCTTCCCATCGATTCGTATCACAGGAGGCAGTCCAACCGTAATATGTAAATCTGATCCCTTGCTGTCTACAACTCTTTTAAGAAGCTCGGGGACATCCCAATCCATTTTTTAATCCGTCCTTATATTTATCCTAAAAACCCATATTCAACCATATTCCCGTTATATTGACCTTTCCCTTTGGATAGAGTGAGAAGATACTATCTCTTCTATTTATAGTACAAATATATTATCGGACGATTATAGGAAAAGTTTAGAAACGATGAGTATTCTCGAGAAATATTAAATGTTGGCAGTAACCCGATACATCTCTTCCGGGCTAATAATACCAGTCAGCACTTTTATGGCAGCATTTTCACGAAGAGTTCTCATTCCTTCTTTTCGCGCTGTTTCGGTTAGCTCTCTCTCGGTAGCATGGTTTAATATCATTTCTCGAAGCTGATCGCTCAAATTAAAAATACTGTGGATGGCTACTCTTCCCTTGTATCCCGAATTACAATGGGAACATCCTTTTCCTTGATAAACCACAACCTGATCTTTCTTGCCATCAGTAAGGTCGAGTGCAGCATCCCCATTTAATTCTACTGGATATTTACAATATTCACATATTTTCCGTGCCAATCGCTGAGCTACTACCCCAATGATTGCCGAAGAAATAAGAAAAGAAGCCACACCCATTTCTTGAAGGCGAGTTACCGCTCCAGGCGCAGTATTCGTATGAAGAGTAGAAAATACTAAATGTCCTGTCAGTGCGGCATGAATGGCAATTTCAGCAGTTTCTCGGTCTCGAATCTCACCGACCATAATAATATCTGGATCTTGTCGCATAATAGCACGAAGTGAGTTGGCAAAGGTGAGGTCGATTTTTGGTTTGACTTGAATCTGGTTGATACCATCTAAAATATACTCAACTGGATCTTCAATGGTAATGATATTTAAATCAGGACTACTGACGTGATTGAGAGCGGAATAAAGAGTAGTGGTTTTCCCACTCCCGGTTGGTCCGGTGAGTAAAACCATTCCATAAGGTCTTTCAATCATCCGATAAAAACGTTGCAGGTCATCAGGCTCAAATCCCAATCGATCGAGATTTAAAAGTAAGCTTGATTTATCCAGAATACGCATGACGATCTTTTCTCCAAAAATAGTCGGAAGCGATGAAACCCGAAAGTCTATGGTTCGATTTTCCACTGTGACCTGAAAGCGACCATCTTGGGGAAGACGTCTTTCGGCAATATTCATTCGGCAAAGAATTTTAATACGGGATATTAAGGCAGGATGAATTTTAATGGAAGTCGTGGTTGAATCTTGCAGAATTCCATCAATTCGATATCGGATTCGCACTCGGTCTTCATGAGGTTCAATATGAATATCACTCGCTCCTGCTCGAATGGCTTGAAGAATGATCATATTAACCACTCGGATAATCGGAGCCTCTTCACCCATCTCCTTGAGTTGATCGATTTTGAGTTCTTCAGCTTCATCAAGGTAGATCATGCCCTCTTCTTCTTCGGCTTCTTTGAGAATTTCATTAACTGAAGAACCACCCCCATAATAGGAATTTATGATACTATCAATTACATCTGGGGGAGCAATCGCCGGATGAATGTCTTTTTTGGTCATTAATCTTGCTCGGTCAATCGTTACAATATCCACTGGATTCACCATTGCTAAAACCATAAAACTGGCTTCTTCGTTTACTGCTACGCAATGTTTTTGTCGGCAAAACTTTTCCGGAAGACGAGTCACCGCATTGGGATCAACAACATAATTATCGAGATCAATATAGAGAGTGCCTAATTGCTCAGCAAGGGCTTGGTAAAGTTCTTTTTCCTTGACAAACCCTTCTCTTCGTAAAATTTCTCCTAATTTTTCTCCGGTTTTTTTTTGGATTTCAATTGCCTTCATAAGCTGGTCAAAGGTAATAAACCGCTTGGCAACTAGTATTTCGCCCAACTTCTTAGAATTAAGTGTACTCATTTCCATATACATTTCTCCCAAATCAATACTGACTGGTAACTCATTTAATCCTGATAATACCTTGATCAGCGATGTGTGAATTGTAATGAGTAAAAAACGCTCGATATGCCATTTAAACTGAT
>JAAYUP010000457.1 GCA_012517635.1 Candidatus Atribacter alterifermentans | reverse complement strand
TAAATATTAAAATTTTATCCATAGATGGAAATTTTTGAGATATTATAAATAGGAGAAATTTGGATAGTAAAAAATTTTTTGAAGAGGGGGCTAAAATGATACCATTCAAAAAGCAATTGTTTTCTGAATAATATCATTTAAGCCCCCTCTTTGAAGAATTTTTTTCTACCCTAATTTCTCCTATTTATAATATCTCAAGAATCTCAATCTATGAATGAAATTTTAATATTTAAAAGAAAAAAATTACTTGAATATTGAACATGACATCAATTCAAAAATAAATTAGAATAAAAAAATATTTAAAACTTTTAGGTATATAATGACTGTTACTTTAAAGGATGTCTCTAAATTAGCTGGAGTATCGCCTGCTACGGCATCTTTAGCGCTTAATAATCAAAAAGGTGTCTCCGAGAAATCAAGACAAAAGGTTTTAGATGCTGCACAAAAGCTCGGCTATCATCCCAATATCTTAGCTCGAAGTTTGATCAAGGGAAAAACCAATACCGTCCTTCTCTGTGCCTTTATAAAAGAACAAGGTAAGCTTTCTGCCTTTTATGGAGAGCTGATTAACAGTCTCCTCACTGCAGTATCCTCTCATGAATACTATCTCCAGATGCTAGTCAAGGGTGAATTCTACAACGGACATCCTTTGGATAAAAGAACTGCATTCTTGGATATTGCCCATAACCGCTTATTTGAAGGGCTGATTATTCTTTCTCATTGGCCAATTTCCTATTCTGAAGTGAGTGATTTGGTGAAGGATAACTTCCCTTTTGTCATCGTGAATCAAAAAGTTGATGGTGAAGGAGTAAGTTATATTGACGTTGATCATTATGGGGGTACCAAAGAAGCAATCACCTATTTAATCAAAAAGGGACACCAGCGCATTGCCCATATACGCGGTCCGATGGATCATCTCCATGCTCAAGAACGTTATAGAGCCTATGTCGACACTCTTCTTGAACATGACATTTCCTTAAAAAAAGAGCATATTATTGAAGGTAACTTCCGACGTCTCAGCGGAAGAATAGCCATGGAAAGACTTCTCGAAAAAAAACCTTATCCTACTGCGGTTCATGCTGCAAATGATAAAATGGCCATCGGAGCACTTCAAGCTGCAAAAGAAAAAGGAATTGCCGTTCCTCAAGACTTAGCTATTATTGGTTTTGATGGTATTGAAGCGATGAAATACACCGATCCACCTCTGCCAACTATTGAACAACCACTTGAGGAATTAGGAAAAATGGCGGCTAATATTCTAATAGAAACAATTAAAGGAGGCGATAAAAAAAAGATAGTTTTACCATGTCGACTACTCACTTGGGACAATTTAAACCCAAAAAAGGAAATTAGCAAAAATGAACTTATCAATTGAGGTCTTTTTAGACTAGGGGAAATGAAGATTAGTGCAGAAAACATTGGATACGTGTAATTTAAAAGCTTTTTTGAAAAATGGTTAACAAAAAGGAGTAAAGGGGGAGAAGTATTATGAAGTTTAGGTGGGGAAATATTATTCCATTCGTTTTAGGTTTTGTTTTAGCTGTTTCATTTCTTGCATCAGCTCAACTTCCAGGTGGAATACCGAGGGAAGAAACGCTGATCGTCGACCAATTAACCGGTCGGGTCGGAATGCCCAATAACTTTAATCTATGGGCAGGTTGGAGGAACCAGGACCGGGGAATCCAACAGCTCCTTCTTGAACCGCTGTGGACCGTCGATTACGCAACTGGTGAAATTATTTCGGGTTTAGCTGCCAATCTTCCCATTTATAATGACGATTTTACTCAAATGACCATTAAACTCCGCGAAGGAACCTATTGGAGCGATGGAGTTCCAGTCACTGCTGACGATGTTATTTTTACCATTGACATCCATATTCTAACTCCCGGACTCCTCTATCATGGACCAATGGTGGAATATGTGGAAAAGGTTACCAAAACCGACGATTACACTGTGGTTTTCGATTTGAAAATACCGAACTCTCGGTTTCACACTCATTTTTTAGATCGTTGGGGTTGTCTCCGCATTATGCCCAAACACATCTTTGAAAATGTTGAAGACCAATTAACCTTTGAATATAATCCACCTGTTGGGAATGGACCCTATATTTTAAACGATTATGATCCAGCCGGTTTTTGGACTTTATGGGAACGAAGAGAGGATTGGGAAAGAACACCAACCGGAATTCTTTATGGAGAACCAAAACCAAAATATGTTCTTTTTCAATGGTTTGAAAGCGAAGAAGGTAAAATCCTCTCTCAAC
>JAAYUP010000456.1 GCA_012517635.1 Candidatus Atribacter alterifermentans | reverse complement strand
ACATGCCAATATAAGGGCATAAACCGATATATCTGGCTAAAAGGATATTTTCGATAAAAGCTGCGCTGATAATTATCTTAAAGAGGTCAACAAAGGTTACATTCATTTATTCGTCCTCCTTGATACATGATTGAGTATCCCAATGTAAATTCCTATCAAGAGGAAAGCTCCCGGAGGAAGAATCATAAACATCATGTTTTGATATGTTTCGGGTAAGATTGGTATGGAGAGGATCGAACCATACCCAAATAACTCACGAACCACTCCAATGGCAGTAATAACCAGCGTATATCCGATTCCCATTCCCAAAGCATCGGCTATCGAAGGGATGAGCGGCTTTCGGGATGCAAAAGCCTCAGCACGTGCCATAATGATACAATTGACTACAATTAAGGGAATAAAAACCCCCATGGCTTTGGATAAAGGTGGGAGATAGGCTTTCATAACCAAATCGACAATAGTGGTAAAAGTTGAAATAACCACAATAAAAATTGGAATTCTAACTTGGTCAGGAATTACTTTTCGTAAAATAGATATGACCATACTGGAGCAGGTCAATACAAAAATGACCGCAGCCCCCATAGCAAGACAGTTCTCGACTTTTACTGAAACTGCTAAAACCGAACAGAGCCCTATCATGAGACGTAAAACTGGGTTTTCTCCGATTATCCCGTTTTTAAAATAAAACCAAAACTGTTTCATTGATCGGCCTCCTTTCCCAACTCCGACAAAACCCCTTGGCAAGCGCGAATAACCGCTCGGGAAGATATTGTTGCGCCAGACAAAGCTTGAATATCGCGATTGAGTTCGAAAGAATCGGTTAATGGTTTGTTTTGAAATTGTTCTTGAAAATGCGAACTAGTGATCTCCGAACCCAAACCTGGAGTTTCTTGATGCTCTAAGACCCTCATTCCAACCATAGTATTGGTTTGAGTTGATATTGCGATTAATAATAGAATTTGACCACCATATCCTTTGGCACCTACCCGATACACTTTCCCAATTTTTTGGTCACCTTGGTAAGCTTGATATTGATCAATGATATTAAAATCCTGGTTTTCTGTCTCAGAACTCACCTTTCGTCCTGGAATCTCCTCCAACTCAAAACGATCAGCTATGGGATAGACTATTTTCAAGGAATCCTCAAGTTCTTTTAAACTGTTTATCGCAATCGCTTTTTGTGTCACCTGATTGACTGCAGCTAAGGAAGCAGCCGCAATAGCACATACAACCGCTAAGGTAAGAGAAATTTTCAATTGTGGTTTCATGATTGCTTCACCCCAAAACGTCTTGGTAATAATTTATCCAGAAGGGGGACAACTGCATTCATGACTAAAATCCCGAAGGTTACCCCTTCGGGATAACCACCTAAAATTCTAATAATACAGGTAATTGCTCCCGCACCAAAGCCAAATATGATTCTACCTTTAAATGAGAGTGGTGAGGTCGTATAATCGTTGGCCATAAAGCAAGCACCCATAATCGCCCCTCCGGCAAGAAGGTGATAGATGGGATTTTGACCAGTGATGAGGGCTACACAGGAAAGGCCAATAAGAAAAAAGAGCGGAACATCCCATTTTACGATTCCTAACCCCAAAAGAAAGAAATAACCGATGAGGAGAAATAAAACCGAAGTTTCGCCGATACTTCCAGGAACGGTTCCAACAAAAAGTCTCCAAAGTAAATGTGGTTCAAATTGCGAAAGAATCTGAAATCCGTATTCCTTCGTAAATGTTAATGCTGTTGGGGTTGTAACCACATCAATTCCTTGAGGTATAGCGACTAATCCTTGTTCAATGCGAGGGAAAGCAAATGGAGTTTTGGCAGACCAGGAAGTCATGAGTTTCGGCCAAGAAATAAGCAGAACTGCTCGACCAACCAAGGCTGGATTGAAAATATTTTGACCTAACCCCCCAAACATCTGTTTTCCTAAAATTATAGCTATCCCTCCTCCCGCAATAGCGATCCAAAAAGGTGAACCAGGGGGAAGAGATAATCCAAGTAAAAGACCTGTCACTAAAGCACTCCCATCTTTTATGGTCACTGGTTTCTTAAAAATTTTACAATCAAACCACTCAAAAAAAAGACAACTCATAATACAAATTATAAGAGGTGGAAGTGTGAGCTGAGGACTAAAAAAATAAATTCCCCAAACCGTTGCAGGAATCAAAGCTACAACCACCATGAACATGATTCTTGGAACAGTAACGGGACTTTTTAAATGTGGTGCCGGGGTTTGGAAAAAACGCAGTTCTTCCATTTTATTTCCCTCCTTTCTTCGCCCGAAGAAGAATTTCTGCTTTAGCGATTTTGATGTAATGGGTTATCGGTATCCCGGCAGGACAAACAAAAGAACAACTTCCACACTCTACACAATCAAGAGCTCTTTGTTTTTTAGCTTCCTCAAAATCTCCATACTCAGCATATCGAACTAAATCGGTTGGCAGAAGATACATTGGACAGTGATCAACACACCGTCCACAACGTATACAGGAATACTCTTCTTTTAGAATATTTTTTCTTAAAAAAACAAAACCTGAGGTTCCCTTCACGACTGGCACATCCAAGGAAACTTGGGCTATGCCAGTCATCGGTCCACCCATAATAATCTTTTCAGGAGGAACCTGAAAACCTCCACAAAAATCGATCAAATCTAATAAACGGACTCCAATTGGAACATCAAGATTTTCCGGATTATTGAGAGAATCACCAGTGAGTGTGATAACCCTCTCAATTAACGGAAGCCCCTCTTGGGCTTTCCGTCCGATCGCCCAGGCAGTTTGTACATTACTCACCACCACCTGAACATCAAGTGGCAAGCCTCCCGGTGGCACTTCTTTCCCTAATATGGTTAAGATGAGATGTTTTTCTGAACCTTGAGGATACAAAACAGGAAGGGGAAAAATCTGGGTAGGAAGTGGGAAATTATGAATACTCTTATTTATTTTTTCTATACAATCTTGCTTATTTTTTTCAATACCAAATATAATTTTTTGAGCTCCACAAGCCCGAGCCAAAAGGTAAGCACCGGTCAAAATAAAATCAGTTCGTTCCAACATGACTCGATGATCACAGGTAATAAAAGGTTCACACTCTGCCCCGTTGATAAGCAAGGTATCAATTTTTTTCCCGGTAGGAGGGCTCACTTTTACATGAGTTGGAAAAGCTGCACCTCCTAAGCCAACAAAGCCCCCTTCTCGAATCCAATTCTGGATGCTTTTCGGATCCATTTGTTCCATTTCTTCTTGAGACAGAACCCCAACTATTTCAACTTCCTGTGTACCATTATTCTCAATAATTATTGCTTCAAATTTTCCTCGATTTGGATGCGGCCATTCTTCAATCCCTAAAATCTTTCCGGCAATAGGTGAATGAAGAGGTGCTGTAATAAAAGCATCGGCATCGGCAATTTTCTGACCTCTTTTGACCAAATCACCTTTTTTGACTAATGGTTGAAGGGGAGTTCCAGTATGTTGAAGAAGGGGAAGATACACTTTTTCTGGAGAGGAAAATTTTTTAATCGGCTTTTGTGCTGTCAAATCTTTAAATGTCGGAGGATGAATACCCCCATGAAAAATTTTTCCTATCATCATTTCTTCCTCCATGTTAACCATGAAAAAAATTTATCGATCAAATTTCTTCGATTTCATCTTCAATAAATCGAGTATGGAAAAAACCCCTTAAGAAATCTTCATTTTGTAAAATTTTCAAATGAAAAGGAATCGTTGTCGACACACCCTCAACGATAAAGGAATGAAGTGCTTCTCTGGAACGACGAATTGCATACATTCGATCAGTATCCCAAACAATGAGTTTCGCAATTAAAGAATCATAAAATGATGGAATCTCATATCCCGAATAACAATGCGAATCAATTCGAATCCCTGGCCCCCGAGGTGTTTCATACTTTTTTATCAGACCAGGTGTCGGTATAAAATTCCGAAAAGGATCTTCGGCGTTTATTCTCATCTCGATAGCATGACCCCGATGATTTATTTGGTTCGCGTTCAACTGGAGTGGCTCGCCTGAGGCTAATCGAATTTGCTCCCGAAGAATATCTACCCCAGATATCATTTCGGTAATCGGGTGTTCTACCTGAATTCGAGCGTTGAGCTCCATAAAATAAAATTGCTGATCATCGGTGACTAAAAATTCGATGGTTCCGCAAGTCGAATATCCCAGTGCTACAGCGGCCTGAACTGCAGCACCACAAATATTTTCCCTTAACCCATCGTTTAAAAATGGAGATGGAGCTTCTTCTAATATTTTTTGCCTCCGCCGTTGCAAGGAACACTCTCTTTCTCCTAAATGAATAGTTTTCCCAAATTGATCAGCTAAAATTTGGACTTCAATATGTCTGGCATTATCAAGTATCTTTTCAATATAAATTTCTTCATTTCCAAATGCTATTTTTGCTTCTCGACGGGCACTACTGAAAGCATCTTCTAAATTTTTTTCATTCTCTACAACTCGAATACCTCTCCCCCCTCCTCCTAAGCATGCTTTTAACATAAATGGAAAATCAATTTCATTGGCGATTTTTTTGGCTTCTTGTAAAGTATTAACCACCTCCAGTGAACCAGGAACGACCGGCACCCCTGAATCATATATTATTTTTTTGGCTAAGAGTTTATTCTTCATCTTTTGTAAAACATCAACACCTGGTCCAATAAAAGCAATCCCATTTTCTTTTAACTTTTGGACGAATTGAACATTTTCGGAAAGGAAACCATAGCCGGGATGGACTGCATCCGCTTTGGTAAGATGGCATGCTTTCAAGATTTTATCAATGTTAAGATAGGATTCGGCTGGGGAGTTTCCACCCAATGCAACTTTTTGATCAACATCACGGAGATGAATAAGATTTCGATCAACATCAGAAAAAACCCCAACTGTTTTAATATCCATCTCACGACAAGCACGGACAATCCTCAGCGCAATTTCCCCACGGTTCGCAATTAATACTTTTTGAAACAAAGAATTCACCTCATATTCCACTGTATCATATTCGCTCTTGAGATATGATAATTATCTAATATATATCAACTTAAAGCTGAACCCCCTCTTCGGGGTAAAGTATACATTCCTTTTCATCTTTTTTTACCGGATATATGGCTAAACCCAATAAACCTACTTTTCCATAATACATCATAATTATAAGAAGAAACTTGCTCAAACTAAATAATTTTGGTGTTATTCCGGTCGATAACCCAACCGTTCCAAAAGCTGAAATAACTTCAAAAATAATTTGAGTTGGGTTATTTGGTTGATAACTCATGATAAGAATCGAGATCACTGAAACTAACAAAAAGGGTAAAACAGTTTGAGCAACTGCCCGGTAAACAGTTTCGTTTGGGATCCGGCGATGGAAGTATTCAACTCGGTTTTTTTCTTGTGCGACACCTTTTAACACTCCCAAAAGCAAAGCAAAGGTGGTGGTCTTAATACCACCTCCAGTCCCTCCTGGCGATGCTCCAATAAACATAAGAAAAATAACAATATATAATGTAACAGAACGCATGGAACCAATTGGAATTGTATTAAAACCTGCCGTTCGTGGTGTTACAGCTTGGAAAAAACTCGTCAGAATTTTATAACCAGGGCTTAACGGACCAATAGTATTTGGGTTGTTCCACTCAAAAAGGAGTATGAGTAATGTTCCGGCAAGCAAAAGGAGAAGAGTAACTCGAAGAACTACCTTACTATGAAGAGTAAGGATCCGATGCTCGTTTATAATTTCTTTGAGAACTATAAAGCCAATTCCACCCGAAATAATCAAAAAACATAAAATTAAATTAACCAAAGGGTTTTGAACAAAACTTTCAAAATTATTTGAAAAGATTGAAAACCCTGCATTACAAAAAGCGGAGACGCTATGAAATATTGAAGCAAATATCGCTTTGGATAATGGATACCGGCCGATAAAATTGATCAGCAAGAGAAAAGCTCCCAAGGCTTCGAAGGTAAAAGTATACTTTATTACGTTGAGCGTAAACCGAATGACCCCACCAGGAGTTTCTAAGCTAAAGGTCTCCTTTAATGCCAGACGGTCACGATATTCAATCCGACGACCGAGCCCAATGGCAATTAGAGTCGTGAGAGTCATATAACCCAAACCACCACATTGAATAAGGACCAAAATAACAATTTGACCCCAAAAGGAAAAAAATGTTGCGGTATCAACGACGGTTAAACCAGTAACACAGATGGCTGATGTAGAGGTGAAAAGAGCATCAATAAAAGTTAAGTCTTTTCCAGGAGTAGTCATTCCAGGAAGCATAAGGACGAATGAACCAAGAAGAATAACGGTTATATATCCCAATAAAATAATCTGGGCGGGTTTAAACATAATATGCCGCTCATGATTAATCGAACCAAAGATTGATGTACTTTTTCCAGTATCTCGAATAACAAACATCATTCAAGTATGTTTAATATTTTTATATATTCTCAAATAACCTTAAAAAAATGAACCGAAGATGCATACTTTTTACTCAATCCTGACTATTTTATCATATAACTTGCATAGGTTTAAATCGTAGTGTACTATTATGAACATGGATAATGATGAATTGAATGGAAGGATTATTCGCATTTATGATTCAAAAATAATCCGTTTATTAAAAAAACTTGGTTATTTCGTTGTTATTATTTTCCTTGCAATATACCTGCTTACTGGAATTTACGTCGTTGGTCCTGATGAAGTTGGTATGGTTAAACTTTTCGGTGAAATCGTCCGGCAAGTTCCTCCCGGTATCCATTATCATCTTCCTTATCCTTTTGAAACTATTATTAAACCAAAAATCACTGAGGTTCGTCGCGTTGAAATTGGGTTTAGAACCCTCAGCACTGATCCTATTCCCCGCTATCAATACATTCCCGAAGAATCGTTGATGCTAACCGGAGATGAAAATATTGTCGATTGCCAATATACAGGACAATATCGAATTAGCGACCCCTACCTATTTCTTATCCGAGTGAAAGATGTCGACTCTGCAGTAAAAAAGGCGGCTGAATCAGCTCTTCGGGAAATAGTTGGGAAAAAGCGAATTGATGAAGTTCTCACTTCAGGAAAAAGTGAAATCCAAGAACAAACCAGAGTTCTTATTCAGTCAATTTTAGATCGGTACGAAGCGGGGGTTCAGATTATCGCTGTTCAACTTCAGGATGTTCAACCACCTGAAGCAGTTGTTTCAGCTTTTAAAGATGTTGCCAGTGCACGGGAAGACAAGGTTCGTTTTGTAAACGAGGCCGAAGGATACCGCAGTGAAGTTATACCTAATGCTCGCGGACAAGCTGAGCAAATTATTAAAGAAGCTGAAGCTTGGAGAGAAAAAGTGGTAAAAGAAGCTGAGGGAGATACGGCCCGTTTTCTCCAGGTTCTCCAAGAATATAGTCTGAATAAAGAAGTTACCAGAAAACGACTATACCTGGAAACCATTCAGAAAGCACTTCCTCTTGTTCAAAAATATCTCATCGATAGTTCGACAGCCTCTCAAGATATCCTTAAGTTACTCCCTTTAACCGGAAAGGATGGTTCAACGGGTGTCTTTTAATAAATCGTTCTGGAAAAAAATGGTTTTCATCATTATCATTTTGATTCTTATTTCAATTACCAAACCATGGTTTACCCTTGATGAAACCGAACAAGGAGTGATTCTCCAATTTGGGAAACCAATTGCAGTTGTCCAAAAAAGCGGAATTCATTTGAAACTCCCCTATCCTTTACAGGTCATTTATGTTTTTGAAAAAAGGATTCTCGACTACGATTCGCCTCCGGAAGAGGTTATCACCGAAGATAAAAAGACTCTGGTAATAGATAATTATGTACGATGGCGCATCGTTGATCCGCTTCGATTTCTGCAAACCGTAGTCACTGAAAATGGTGCCATGGTTCGAATTGATGACATCATTTATTCTGAGTTAAGAGCTGAAATTGGCCGTATACCGCTCTTTGATTTAATATCCATAGAACGTCGTCAAGTTATGGATACAGTTACCAATAATTCCAACCGGAAAGCGAGTGCTTTGGGAATTGAAATCATCGATGTGGGAATTAAAAGAGCTGATCTCCCTCAACAAAATGAAGAGGCCGTTTTCCAAAGAATGAAAACTGAAAGAGAAAGACAAGCAAAACAATACCGTTCCGAAGGCCAGGAAGAAGCTATTAAGCTCCGAGCGGAAACCGATAAGGAAAAAACCCTTATTATTGCCGAAGCGGAAAAACAAGCAAAAATTATTCGTGGCCAAGGGGATGCTGAAGCTTTACGAATTTATGCCGAAGCCTTTAAACAGGATCCGGAATTCTATGCCTTCCAAAAAACGCTTGAAACCTATGAAAAAATCTTCAACAATAAAGATATTATGATTATGACACCGGATACTGAATTTCTTCAATACTTATTCAAAATGAATCAGGAAATTGAAGAATGAGTTTTTAAAGGAACCGGTAAGAAATTATATAACTCCCACCGGTTCCTCAGGGGGATTTCTATTCATTAAGCTGATCAATTATTTTTTGAAGTAAAGGTAAATAAGTAAAAGCTGGGCCTCCGCCCATCACTACTCCGACTTGAGCCGCTTCTAAAATTTCTTCAGAAGTGGCACCAGCTTTTATCGCTGATCGGGCATGCAGCCAGATGCAATTTTCACAATGAATTGCCAAACCAATTCCAAGTGCTATCAATTCTTTGGTTTTCACATTAAGGACTCCATCACCCATAGTGTGATTGTAAAAACCATTAAAACCTTCCAAGGTTTTTGGTGAAACCTCTTTTATTCTTTTCAAACTATCTCGATATTCTTGAAAAAAATCATTACTTGATGAACTCATAGAGTCTGCTCCTTCCTTTTTTCAACAAAATCAAGCCAACCCAGATAAGCCGGTTCTTCTCCTCGAACTACTCGAAAAAATATTTCTTGTAATTGTCGAGTCACCGGTCCAGGTCTTCCATCACCAATTGGTCTACCATCAACTTCAACAATAGGAGTAATCTCTGCTGCCGTTCCAGTAAAAAATGCTTCATCAGCCAAATAGAGGTCATCTCGAGTACAATGAGTTTCTTTCACATCATATTCTAAATCCAATGCCAAACGGATAACTGTATCTCGGGTAATTCCTAATAATATTGAATAGGGATGTGGTGTATACAATATTCCTTTTTTAACCATGAAAATATTTTCACCGCTTCCTTCTGAAACAAATCCATGCATATCTAAAAGGATAGCCTCACCATACCCTAACTCTTTGGCTTCAGTTTTTGCTAATGCTGAGTTGAGATAATTCGCACTGGTTTTAGCTCGTGGTGAACTGGCATTTATCGAATTACGAGTATAAGATGAAATTTTCGCCCGAATCCCATGTTTTAGACCTTCTTCACCCATATAAGCACCCCATCGCCAAACTGCAATTGTTGCAATCACTTCACAGTTGGTTGGGTCGATTCCCATTTCACCATAACCACGATAGACTAAGGGCCTTATGTAACATTCCTCAACTCCATTCCTTCGAATAATTTCAAGAGTTGCCTCGTATAGCTCTTTTAGACTGAACGGGATGCACAT
Organism: Candidatus Atribacter alterifermentans; assembly: GCA_012517635.1. Lineage (GTDB taxonomy): Bacteria > Atribacterota > Atribacteria > Atribacterales > Atribacteraceae > Atribacter > Atribacter alterifermentans. The sequence goes on along the minus strand of JAAYUP010000456.1, from coordinate 1,013 downwards.
TTTGATTATTCTTGCCGAGTCAAATAATCTTTGAAGGTGATCACCAAGCCGAAATACCGCTGATCCCTGTAAAGTTTTATAACAACGGATTCCTTCAAATACTGATGTTCCGTAATGAAGAGCATGGGTTAAAACATGGGTCGTTGCGTCCTTCCAGTCAACAATTTTTCCGTTCAACCAGATTGAAGATAATTCCTGCACTTAAACCACCCCGTAATTCCATTTTTTAATTTTTATTCAGAGTATAACACTCTTTTCAGCAAAATGAGCCATTTTCGTTCACACCTTTTTTAAAAAAATAATCAGTTTTCTGGAAAAACATTGCAAACTCTTTAAAAACGAATACAATAAAAGAAGATAAGGGGTGATAGCGACGTATTGGGATGAATATTATGAATTGATGCCACGTCACAATCTGGAAAAAATACAGTTCAATCGGTTAAAAAAAGTTTTAATCCGTGCTTATCATAATCTTCCTTATTATCGACAAAAAATTGATCAAGCCGGTATTGATATTAATGATGTTCAATCGCTCAATGATCTTCAGTACCTTCCTTTTACAACGAAACAGGACTTAAGGAATATTTATCCATTTGGTGCAATTGCCGAACCTTTGGAGAATATCGTACGGATCCATTCTTCATCGGGTATCACTGGAACAGCTACGGTGGTTGGGTATACCCGCAATGATATTGAAATCTGGTCTCAATTATTAGCCCGTACCCTTTGCGGGTGCGGTGTTACTGAACAAGATACTATTCAAGTGGCCTTTGGATATGGATTATTTACCGGAGGCTTAGGGGTTCATTATGGAGCTGAAAAGTTAGGTGCTACTGTTGTACCCATGTCGAGTGGAAATACGCTTCGACAAATACAAATATTAAAAGACTTCCGGATTTCAGTTTTGTGTTGTACTCCGTCTTATGCCCTTTATCTTTCGGAAACTGCCAAAGAAAACCAAATCGATTGGTCAAAAACTGCCTTTCGTTTAGGAATATTTGGTGCCGAACCTT
>JAAYUP010000455.1 GCA_012517635.1 Candidatus Atribacter alterifermentans | reverse complement strand
TTTTAAGGTAAAATTTCCAAACAATACAGCTAAGCCTAAGACTCCAATTGTATTAACAAATGTAGCTCCCAGACTTGATGCAAAAATAGCAATATTCCCCTTTTTCAAACCAATCCAAATATAATAGGCTACAACACCAATCAATATTCGTGGAATAAAACAGGCAAGGAGATTAACTCCCAAGGCGAAGAACAAATTCATCGTAGCAAAAGCAAGAAAAAGGCCGACCAAAGCACCAACGAATGGACCACCTATTATCCCACCGACAATTGCTGGTATATGCATAGTCGTTGCTGATCCCGAGAGATTTGGAACTGGAATTAAACCAATAGGAGTTACACTGAGAACAATAGAAATTGCTCCCAAAACACTGGCCAATACCAACTTTTTAACTTGAAGTTTCATTTTTTCCTCCGTTCTAGTTCTCTTATTGAGATACCAGACGGATAAAGATTTTTCTTTATCCATCTCTCGTCGCCCTTTGGGTCGACGGGTCAAAGAAAATGTAAGCTTTTTCTGATTAAGTTTACATCTCTTTCTTTTTCAGTTGAAATTACGTTTCCATCAATCCCTTTTTTTTATTATATCATTTCGAGAAGGAAGATTAGGTAAGCCTTTGGCTAATAAAACTGAATGAATAACTGCTTCGGTAACACTTTCATATAAACCTTGAAGAATGCTGAGATAATTCGGATGTCGATCTCCCATTGAAACCATAAAAACGATGTCACCATCAAAAAGGGTTGCATAGGGTCGAATACAGGTTGACAAGGCTGAATGAACAACATGAGAAAGCATTAAAAGGTCCTCTCTTGAAAAAAAATAATCTAGAACAATCAAAGCTAAGGTAGTATTATAATAAGAGGTTAAATCACTATCAATTTGATTAGTTTTCATAAAGCCTTCAATTTCCCCACTTTTATTTCTTCTGCCAGCTAATAATTGTCCTGAACTAGGATCGTAAATATCCCCTAATGCGTTTGTAACAATAAAAGCATGGATTCCGTCTCGATAATGAGGGGATTTTCCCCATCCAAATCCACTTTTCATAGCAAATCGAATTCCTGCACTTTTTCCAACCGAAGCACCAGTTCCAGCCCCAACCGATCCTTCTTGAGGTTTTTCTGTTGCATTTTCACAGGCATCATAAACCCACTCAGAACGAGGAACTGCATTTTCACCAACTTCTAAATCATAGATTACTGCGCCGGCAACAATAGGAATATTGGCAGCTTTCGTTTTATATCCGATTCCTTTTTGACGCAGATATTCAACTGCGCCTGACATACTATCAATTCCAAAAGAACTGCCTCCTGAAAATACCAAAGCATCAATATTCTCCACTAATTGTCCAGGAGCAAGAGCATTTAATTCCCTACTTCCTGGAGCACCTCCACGAACTGAGGCTATAGCTCGATTTTTTCTTTCAAAAAGAAATACTGTACTCCCAGTAAAAACATTCAAATCTGTATAATGCCCAATTTTTAAACCCTTCATTAATAAACCTTTTATTCCTTTCTCATCTTTTTTAACAAATTACCACTTTTAACAAATTACCACTTCAAAATTAAAAAAAATTTTCGGGTAATTTTATCAAGAGTTCGAACGAATGAATTACCATTCTATAGGTATTATTTCACTTTTTATTCTTATTTGAGAGAATATCAGTAGAATGAGGATGGATAAATGCGTTAATTTTCAGAATCGATATTGTCTAAGATAAGCGACAACCACAATATGGACAGAGTTTAAAATCGGGAGATACTTTTTTCCCACATTTTGGGCAAACACCAATTTTTTCCTCTTCTTCATCAGGCATATAATTTTCTAAGGCATTTTTTATGGCCTGATGCCACTGTGGAATATCAATCATACTATCAAAAAATAGTTCTTTTTCCCTC
>JAAYUP010000454.1 GCA_012517635.1 Candidatus Atribacter alterifermentans | reverse complement strand
TCTATCCTGTAAACTACAACAGGATAGCAGCCTACGGCGTAAGATGAAAAAAATTGTAAAAGACAAAAACTGAGAGGATAGACCACTTGAGTTTTCATCCTCATCTGGTGCTGCGAAAGCAGCATGAAGGTCTATCCTGAAAATACCGTAAATCGTGAAGTGTGAACCGTGAACAGTTTAAAAACCACCCTCATCCTCACCTTCTCCCATCAAGGGAGAAGGAACACAAAAACGTCATTGTGAGGAGCGTCCTATGCGACGTGGCAATCTCTTCAATATCATCTTTTTTTCTCTCTCCCTTTGGATAAAGGTGGATAAAAGGGGTTACAATGTTAATTTCATAAAAACGAAAACCAAGTATATACTTCTTTATATTTCTTCATTTCTACTTTACATGGCTAAAGTGGCCTTTCCTTTATACAATAAGATGTGATATTGCAATGTCATTTATTATTTATAAAATTGAAATAGATTATGTATTTCTAATTTTTTCATGTTTTTATTCTTTTCATGGTCAAAATACTCATCTTTTATTCTTTTTTTAGAATTATTGATAGGCAGCTCTGGTTAGATTTATAGATTTTCAATACGATTATGGAATGTTTATTGCTGCATTTAGTTTATTTCCTAAGTAGTTTAATTTTATGAATATGTAACTATTCATAAAGCATAGCAAAATTTTCTTCATTCTAATAAACTCTTTATATTTTTATATTATCTCTTACTATAGGTTCAGTTAGATGGAATAATATATTCTTATGATTTATTAAAAAATGTTCCACGTGGAACATTTTTTAATTTGAGCACTTTTAGTTGTGGATAACTATTTAATATCTTTTTTTTAGAAGCTCTTTTTTTCCTTATAATTAAATAAATATTTGCGTTAGCACGTATTTTTGTTGATAAATAAGGTTTTTTTGTGATTTCCTTTAAATTTTTTTCCAGAATTTTTAAAAGTGGATTAAATTATTTAAAAAGAGGGTTGTTGATATCCTGTGGATAATTCATTACTTTTTATCCTTGAAAAAGGGCTCGAAGAATTAAACATTTTTCTTCATCCTTCTCAGAAAGATCAGCTTATATTTTTTTCTAACATGATTGAAAAATACAATCGCCTTTTTAATCTCACTGGGTTTAAAACCCCTGATGCCATTTTAATTGACCTCATTTTTGATAGTCTTTCTTTTTTAAAAACTAATTTTCCCCTAAAGAATATAAACACAGCTATTGATGTGGGTACTGGAGCGGGTATTCCTGGAATTCCATTACATATTCTATTTCCCCATATCCACTTTTATTACCTTGACTCAAATCATAAAAAAATGAGTTTCTTAAAAATGGTAGCGAATCAACTTAATCTTAACCATTCCTTTTTTTTATGCGATCGTGCTGAGGAGTTGGGGCATAATCCATTGTACCGAGAAAATTTTGATTTAGCTATTGCTCGAGCTTTAAGTAACTTATCAACAAATTTAGAATTAGTTACTCCTTTTATTAAAGAAATGGGAAAAGCTGTCTTTTTTAAAGGAAGCTCATATCAAAAGGAAATATCTCTTTCTTCTCAATCTTTTTCTCTGCTAAATTGTCATTTAGATTCAATTTCATCCATTCCAATTCCCTTGTCTCATCGAATGAATTATTTTTTATTCATTTCGAAAACTGCCTCAACACCGGCAATTTATCCAAGACGCATTGGTATTCCTCAAAAAAAACCATTATAAAATCGTTATGTATTAATGATAACCTTTTCTTTTGAAAGCATTGAAATGAAATAATAACAAATTGCTTTATCCGATTATATGAATCATTAAGCAGTTTGACTTGTTCTTTGTTGATTTTTTTTTGGGAGGGGGACGAAGGTGATGAATGCTTCAGATATCTTTTATTTACCAATACAAAATTTATTAAATATACTTTCAATAATTTTTTCATCAATGTCTTCACCATTAATTCTTTTCAAACATCGAAGAGCCTCATCTATATCAATACTTATCAAATCAACCGGGACCCCTTCTTCTAATGATTTTTTTGCTTGTTCCAGAAACGTGGAGGCTTTTAATAGTTCATTTTGTTGTCTGAGATTAATTGCTACATAATCCTCGTCATAGTTTTCTTTAATTATTTTTACTTTCTCAATGATTGTATCCATTAATCGATCAATCCCTTCCCCCGATAAGGCTGATATTTCTATTACTTGTTCTCCTGGATAAAGCTGATTTATCTCTTTTTTTTCAATTTTTGATGTTAAGTCACTCTTATTTAGAACCAATATATGAGGTTTTTTTCTTACTAAATCAACTATCTTATAATCTTCATTTTGTAAGTTTTGACTTCGATCAAATATGACAATGACCAAATGCGCTTCTTCTAAATATTTTTTAGTCTTCTCTATTCCGATTTTTTCAATAAAATTTTTACTTTCATGTATGCCGGCAGTATCAACAAAGCGAAAAGGGAAACCCTCAATGAGGAATAATTCTTCTATGGCATCACGAGTGGTCCCGGGAATCGGAGTGACAATTGCTCTATCCTTTCCAATAATTGAATTTAATACGCTCGATTTTCCAACATTTGGTTTACCACATATAACAACTAAAAGACCGTCTTTTAAATTTTGGAATTTCTTACTTCTGTCATATTGTTGTTTTATATTTTGCCAAACATCATTTATCTCATTAATAATGGTGTTTTGAATATTGGAAGCCCCCATTCTATCAGAAAAGTCACATTCAACCTGAATGCTTGCTTGAATGAAAACTAAACTTTTCTGCCATTCTGAAATTTTTTCTCCAAATATCCCACGTAGATTTTGATATATGCTATATAGTGCTTTTTCAGACTGAGTCTTTACAATTTCAGCTATTGATTCTGCTTGATTAAGGGATAGTCTTCCATTTAAAAAAGCCCGTTTGGTGAATTCCCCTGGTTCTGCTAACCGAGCACCATTGTTAATGCAGAGTTGAATGATCTTTTGTATGATTAAAGGACTACTATGCACTTGTATTTCCACAACATCTTCTCTTGTATAAGAAAAAGGCTCTCGCATGAGGACGACTAAACCCTCATCAAGAGCCTTACCGTTGTTATCGATAATATCACAGAGTGCTAATTTAAAGTTAGGAAGCTTTTTAATTTCTTTCCCCGATCTGAGCCTGCATACTTTTGAGACTACCTCAATAGAACCCTTTCCGCTGAGTTTAATGATCCCAATTGCACCAACCCCTAAAGGAGTAGAAGCTGCAACAATTGTTTCACTCATTTTTTGCTTTCTTTTTAGTTGTTGGACGTTTTCTTTGATTTGAATCTCTTCTTTTTTCACTTTTTAAATCAACAACAACTCTTCTTTCTGGTTCTTCACCAATGCTATACGTAATAATTTTCGGATGATCTTTTAATGTAGTGTGAATAATTCTTCTTTCCCGTGCATTCATTGGTTCAAACTTGAATCGACGTCGACCTTGTACTACTTTCGTAGCCATTTTGCATGCTAATTTTGTTAGGGTTTCTTCCCGACGCTTTTTATACCCTGAAACATCTACTTCTAAACCAATATGTGCGTAACCATTTTTTACCAGGAATATTTTTAAGAATGATTCTAAAGCTTCTAAAGTTTCTCCATGTTTTCCAATAAGTAATCCAGCATCCACTCCATCAATTTCTAGAAATACCTTTTTCCCATTTTCTCGAACATGATATTCGATATTGATATTCATTTTTTTAATAAGATTTTCGAAAAAATCTCGAATTTTCTCCCGAGCTTTTTCCAAATCTTGATAATTTTCTTCATCCATATATTCTGAGTTTTTATTTGAATTTTCATCGACTTTATTGTTGGTTTGTTCTTTTTTAGTAACTGGAATTGGAGCTGATTCTCCGATTGGATTATCAGTACTTTCAACCCATACTCGTACTCTCACTGTTCGAGGCACTAAAATACCAAGAAACCCCCGGTTTTCAGAAAGTACTTCATAAGATAAGTTTTCTTTTGGTACATCAAAATACCTCGACGCTCGTTCAAGCACTTCTTCAACGGTTTTTCCAGATACTTCAACGCTTCTTCGCATGTTTCTTACCCCCTTTTTTCTTTGTTTTTGGAGAAGAAACTTGTGAAGAAATCTTCTTTTCCTCATCTTTTATAATGGCAATGGCTTCTTTTGGGTTGACTTCAATTACCGGATCTGCGGTTGCTGAGACTGTTGAGACTGTTGGTTTTCGGGTTTTTACATTTACTATATATTGCTGAAAAATATAGAATAGGTTTGAAACAAACCAATAAAGGAGCACCCCGGAAGGAAGACTCCAACTAATGAATACCAAGAATATTGGCATAACAATCATCATGATCATATTTTGCTGAGAACCTTCCGTTCCAGCAACGGGCATAGTCATTCTCTGCTGCAAATAGGTCGTAAATCCCATTAATAAAGGTAAAATATAATAGGGGTCAGCGGCAGAAAGGCTCGGTAACCAGAGAAATCCCGCTTGGCCATAATCATAATTTACTAAAACCCTATAAAGAACAAACAGAAATGGGAGCTGAATCAATAAAGGAAGGCATCCCCCTAAAGGACTGACTCCTTTTTCCTTATAAAGGCTCATTATTTCTTGATTGAGCTTTTGAGGCTCACCTTTATATTTCTCCTGAAGTTTCTTAATTTCTGGTTGTAACTCCTGCATAGCCTTCGTTGACAAATTTTGTTTATGAATTACCGGATAGAGCGCTATGCGAATAACGGCTGTTAAAAGAATAATTGAAATACCGTAATTACCGGTCAATCCATAAAAAAATTGCAGGATCTTTTCCATTGCAGCTGCTAATCCATTCCAAATTTGAGTCCACATTTTTTACTCTCCTATTTTATCGAACTGGGTCATAACCACCGCGGGAATAAGGATGACACCGCAATAATCTCCATAGAGCCATCATCCCGCCTTTTAAAACTCCATATTTCCGAATAGCGTCACGTGCGTACTGAGAACAGGTTGGCTCAAAGCGGCAACTTGAAGGTAATGACG
>JAAYUP010000453.1 GCA_012517635.1 Candidatus Atribacter alterifermentans | reverse complement strand
GAGCAATGGTTGGTTGCATTGCGGGAGCAGTATTAATTGAAGAGACCAAGGAGATGATTCACTCTGCCGGGTTGGTTATTGTCGATTGCAAAATGAACTCTGATTTTATTGATCAAATGTCCACCTGGTCTGACCCTTTATACATTGAGATTTCCAAACACCTCCCCCCCGAGGCAAAACCTGGTGATTACGTGACGAGTCTTAATGTCACTGCGAAGAAACGATAGTCTTGAGATGTAAAGAAGATAATTCTCAAAGTCTCTATAAAATATGAGGAAATTGCGATTCGTTGCTTCATGCAATAATCGATAAGAGCATGTAGATTATTACAGTACTTTATTTGGCAAATTATAAAGAATTCTATCAACTCATACTTTAGAAGCTTTTGGAAACCAGTGTTGGGTCCGGTTGGCAATATAAACCAAACTGAGCATAATCGGCACTTCTTCAAGAACTCCAACAACAGTTGCCAGAGCAGCACCGGAGCTCAACCCAAAGAGTGAGATAGCCACTGCAACAGCCAGTTCAAAGAAGTTGCTGGCACCAATAAGGCCCGCTGGAGCAGCGACTGCATATTCAAGCTTCCATTTTTTGGCCCATAGATATCCAATAAAAAATATAACGTAAGTCTGAATAGTCAGAGGAATGGCAATTAACAGGATATGAAGGGGCAGTTTAAGAATAACATCACCCTGGTAAGAAAAAAGAAGAATTAAAGTGAGTAAAAGTCCGATGATGGCCCACGGTTTCAAACTGGGAAGAAAATTGGATTCAAACCATTCCAGTCCCTTTTTCTCAATAAGTTTTTTGCGGGTGTAATAGCCTAAGGTAAGCGGTATCACTACAAACAACACCACCGAAAGGAGAACAGTATCATAAGGGATCTGAATCCGGGCTACCCCAAGTTGGAAGATGACAATAGGAGCATAAAGGAAAAGAATAACAATGTCATTGATTGCCACCTGAACGAGGGTATAAGCCGGATCACCTTTAGTTAGATAGCTCCAGACGAAGACCATAGCGGTACAAGGAGCTGCTCCAAGAAGGATAGCTCCGGCGACGTATTGGCTTCCCAGGACAGGACCAATGTAGGGAGCAAAGATAAATTTTAAGAAAAGCCAAGAAAACATGAGCATAGTAAAGGGTTTGATAACCCAGTTAACGATAAGAGTTATAACCAGCCCTTTGGTTTTTTTGACCTATGGCACGATTTTCCTTCAAATAAAAGGTTACGTTCACCGCTAAAACAAGAAAAACGACAATGGTTATCTTTCCAAAAAGTGATTTCATAGTTTCCTCTCCTCAATTATAAATTCAATGGTTGCTGAGGCAGGAAGAGCCAGATGAGTGACAACTTGCATGGCTTTGTATATACCCGATGGAACAATACAACCACTGCAGCATCCTTTAAGGGTTTTTTGAACCGCTTGATGGATCATGCCCTTAAATCCTTGTCCAATTTCGGTATAGGCATCAACTTCGGGGATAAATTCATTCAACTTCTGAATCGTTTCACAAGGACTTATGATTTTCAGTTGAACCATTTGCCCATCGCTTGATTGAGCTTCTACCATGGTAATAAACCCACAGATTCCAGCGTTGATTTTTGCCTGAATTTTTTGCATTTTCACTCCCGGTATTGTTTTAAAATTGAAAGTGGGGGAAAATGAATTGCTTCGCTAGAACACTGAGGATAACAGCCGGTACACCCCACAATACATTCATAGGGATGAGCTACGATTGGTCGATTTTCGGCTTGATTCCATTCATAAACTCCATGTGAACAGAATTCATAACAGGTTTGGCATCCGGTACATTGCTCAAAATCAACTGAAGGATACCAGGGTATTTCTTCACGCTTCACTTTGAACTGCATAACATTCTCCCTTGCCCTATTGTAATTGAAACCATTCTTTCAATTGAGCTTCAGATGGTATTTTCCCCTCGCTCTTTTTTACTCCATCGATGATTACCGCTGGGGGTATAAGAATCTTGGCTTCCAAAAGTTTATCAAGATCGTCAATGTATTCAATTTCAGCATCAATATTGTTT
>JAAYUP010000452.1 GCA_012517635.1 Candidatus Atribacter alterifermentans | reverse complement strand
CTCTTCAACCAATGGTTGAACTTCTCTACGGTTGACACTCACTGATTTTAAATCATCCCGATCTATTTCAACATTAAAATGTCCTGAATTGCATAAAATGGCTCCATCATTCATCTGGAGAAAATGTTCTTTTCGAATGACGGAAATATTCCCAGTCACTGTAATAAAAAGATCACCCCAAGCTGCCGCATCCAACATGGGCATTACGTCATAACCATCCATCAAAGCTTCCAAAGCTTTAACTGGGTTCACTTCGACTATCCCTACCCTGGCTCCCATTCCACGAGCTCGCATAGCAATTCCTCTTCCGCACCAACCATATCCGACGACAACAACTTTTTTTCCGCTTAAGAGAATATGAGTAGCCCGGAGTATTCCCTCTAAAGTGCTTTGACCAGTCCCATAACGATTATCAAAAAGATGTTTGGTGTCAGCGTCATTAACAGCAATGACCGGATACCGTAGTTGACCTGCTTTTGCCATACTTTTTAAGCGGACTACACCGGTAGTCGTCTCTTCTGTTCCACCAATTACTTGGGAAAATGAAGAGTCACCTTTTTGGTGAAGGGTCGATACCAAGTCCGCACCATCGTCCATAGTAATTTGAGGGTTGGTTTCTAACACTTTGTCGATATGTTGATAATAGGTTTCACGATCTTCCCCGCATATGGCAAAAACCTTAATCCCAAAATCCTTCACGAGTGAGGCGGCAATTTCATCCTGGGTGCTGAGGGGGTTAGAAGCACAAAGAGCAACGTTGGCACCACCTTCTTTTAAGGTAATCATGAGAACGGCCGTTTCCGAAGTCACGTGCAAGCACGCAGCAATCTGGATTCCTTCTAGAGGTCTCTCTTTCTTCCACTGAGCTGCTATTCCTGACAAGACTGGCATTTCACGGCGAACCCACTCAATTTTTTTCTTTCCTGCTGGTGCTAATTCAATATTTTTAATATGGTACTCCATACTGGTCTCCTTTTACATTCCGGCTAAATCTTGCAGGATCTCTACTTTATCAGTCTTTTCCCAAGTAAAATCAGGATCATTTCTTCCAAAATGTCCATAAGCAGCAGTCTTCTTGTATATTGGCCTTCGAAGACGAAGATCGCGAATAATTGCTCCTGGTCTTAAATCAAAGGTCTTCTTAATAATATCCAAAATTTCTTCGTCAGAAATTCTACCGGTTCCGAAAGTTTCCACCGAAATTGAAACCGGCTTTGCCACACCAATGGCATAAGCAACCTGGACTTCACATTTATCGGCAAGGCCAGCAGCCACAATATTTTTAGCTACATATCGAGCAGCATAACTGGCTGAACGATCTACTTTCGTTGGATCTTTGCCAGAGAAGCATCCTCCTCCATGGCGACCAATTCCACCATAAGTATCAACAATGATTTTTCTACCGGTTAATCCCGTATCTCCCTGAGGCCCTCCGATAACAAACCGTCCGGTTGGATTCACCAAAAAACGAGTTTGGCTATTGATATATTCAGCTGGAATCACCGGGCGAATCACTTCTTCCACTAAATTCGTTTCAATCGTTTGATGGCTAATATCAGGATGGTGTTGTGCTGAAATGATGATGGTATCGATATTCTGCGGTATTCCATCGATATAATTGACCGTTACTTGAGTCTTTCCGTCAGGACGCAGGTAGGAAAAAATCCCTTTCTTTCTGACTTCGGCTAAACGGTAAGCCAGTCGATGTGCCATTGCGATTGGAAATGGGAGCATCTCGATAGTTTCATTGGTAGCATATCCAAACATTAACCCCTGATCGCCAGCGCCCAGAGAAAGGTCTTCGTCTTCGGTTGTTT
>JAAYUP010000451.1 GCA_012517635.1 Candidatus Atribacter alterifermentans | reverse complement strand
TCAAGAATTGTTTCTATTGCTGATCAATTTGATCTTTTGACTCAAGATCTCTCTCAACGCAAGGCAATATCCAAACAGGAGGCATTAGAAAAAATCAAGCAAAATGCTGGGAAAAGATTTGATCCCGACATCGTTGAAGTGTTTACTCAAATCATGAACGAAAACGGAACTACTATTCAATAAAGATCTTTTTCTATAAGTGAGGTTATCAGTGAGTTAGAAAATAAGAAGTATACAAAGCGAAGCAAAAACCAGTCATAATCACCTATCACTATTGGAGTTTCTAAAGTTCTTTTTTTTTCAATTTATTGGTTTGTTTTTCAATAAACCAATCGATCAACCTTCGGGAAATACTCATTTTGCTCGGTATCGGTGGAAGATTTTCAATTGTGAACCAATTGGCGTCTTCAATTTCTCGATGATCAATAGTAATTTGACCGCTTAGATACTCAGCCGTAAAAGCTATCATAAGAGATTGAGGAAAAGGCCAGTGTTGACTTCCAAAATAATGAATATGATGAACTTTGATCCCGACTTCTTCGTGAATCTCTCTCATTACTGCTTGTTCTAATGTTTCTCCTGGTTCAACAAATCCAGCAACGACACTATACATACCAGGTTTAAAACGGGGAGATCGAGCTAACAAAATTTCATTCTCTTTTTCAATTAAAATAATAACGGCTGGAGCCAGCTGAGGATAAATGATTAAACCACATTGAGGGCATTCTTTGGCTCGTTCATCGGTTTTAAGTTGAGTAGTATGACCACAACGCCCACAAAATTGTGTGGTTGAATCCCAATAAAGCAAGTGGTTTGCTCGTCCAGCAAGAACTAAAAAGTTATCACGAATTAAACCAAAAAGCTGACGTAATCCCAAAGTTTGGTAACCAGATGGAATTGAAGTCTTGGAATTTAACTCCGCTCCAAAGCAATGGATCGAATCATACTGACCTAAGTAAATCTGGTTAATCAAAGGGAGTTTTTCTCGTTCCACCATATTAAGGAGAGGTATGTGATAAGAATCTTGTTTTTCTTGTATCAAAAGCTCATTCTGATAAAAGATAAACCACATGCTGAATTCTCCGATATCTTGAGGAGGAGAATAATAGGGAATAAAATGATCGTATAAATACTTTTCCTGGTTTGGTTCTCCACTTTTAAACATATAGTTCTCGCTTCATTTTTTTAAAATGATGAAATCAATTGAATAAAGGTTATAATATTTTACCGTATCAATATACGACCAGGAGGGTTCAATGTTCATGAATGAAATAAAAAATACCCATATTCAAAAACCATGGAAACGTTATTTTTTATTTATTTTTTTCTTATTTTTTCTTTTACTATTTTTGCCCGGCTGTTTTATCCTGGTCGATATTACTGATAGCCCTTATGGTTATGCTGGTCGGTGGCAAGGAATGCCACTTTTTGAATCAGGTGAAGATTATGGGAAAGATAAACCAAGTCAAATATTCTTTGTTCATATAAATCAAATAGGTGAGAAGGTATTTGGTGTCCTTTCTCGAGTTGATTCGAATGGTTTTTCGGAAGGTCCAATATCCGGCGAACAAAAGGATAAAAATATCACTTTTACCACAAAATTCCATAGTGAAAAACTGACTTTTGAAGGTTTATGGGTTGATAATCAAAGAGCTTGGGTGGGGAAATGGTCAAACGACCTGGGGCAAAAAGGACAAGTCCTATTTGAAGTTCAAAAATCAAACACTGACCAATCAAAAGGATTTTGGACCATGAAAAATCATTTAACGATGAAGGGAGGAGCTGGAAAACCAGTTATTTTTATTCATGGAATGAATAGCGATGGAAGCCGGTGGAATAAATTATTAAATGAATTGGAAAAAAGAGGTTTTTATGATAATCATCAAGTTTGGATATTCCAATATAATTGGGCAGAATACATTGCAGTGAACGGCCTTGATCTTTATAAAAAAATAAATGAAAATGGAATTGAAAATCCAATTATTATCGCCCACTCCATGGGAGGGTTAGTAGCCCGATCGTATATTGCCCAGGGTGGTACAATAGATAAACTGATCACTTTTGGTACTCCGCATCTCGGTACTCCCTTAGCCGACCTTGGTGCCAAATTACTCGGATCAGATAATTTTAGTACTTGGATTCAAGAGTCTCTTATGCCCGGGGTTGCTGATATGAAAGAAACCTCTTCTTTTATTAATGAGCTTTCAGTGAATCAAAATGATTTGGAGAACCGAAAAAATTATATCGTGTTTGCGAGTGCTATAGATAGCCAACCAGTTCAAATTGAAATGTGTCAAAATGGACAATGTAAACCAAAAGTGGTTTGGAAGTGGCAACGGGATGATTACTTTGATAATTTGACGATAATTTGTTATAGAATGATCCCCGGTGAGAATGATGGATATGTGCCAAAGGACTCAGCTCTTTTTAAAGAAAGCACAGTTTTACCAAAAAACCAATATTTCTTGAAAGGTTTCCTTGACCATTCCCAAATCATAGATCCTGAAAAATCAACCGAAATTGTTTCTTTTCTCATGAACATAGAGTAAGAGTGATTTTCCTGCTTCAAGATCAATTAAAGTGCACGGAGGTTAATCTTTTATGCCTGGTGTAAATGGACACGTTGCTTTGGTCACCGGAGGGAGTCGCGGAATTGGAAGAGGGATCTCTCTTCGTCTTGCACGTGGAGGAGCAAAAATAGCTGTCAATTACTATCAAAATGAAAATGCCGCTCAGGAAACGCTCGATCAAATTCGTTCTTTTAGAGGAGAAGGTATTACTATTCGTGCTGATGTATCGAAAAAAGACGAAGTAAAGATGATGTTTGAATATATTCAGGAAAAAATCGGTCACGTTGATATTTTGGTCAATAATGCCGGTGAGGGTCAATTACGGAGTCAATTAACAACAACTATTGACGAGGAAATGTGGGATCGACTTTATCAGGTCAACATGAAAGGTGTTTTCTTATGCTGTGCTCATGCTCTCCCAATGATGGTAAAAAAACAATGGGGGAGAATTATTAACATCTCTTCAACAGCAGCTATTACTGGAGGGTCTTCAGGGTCACATTATGCTGCAACCAAGGGAGCGATCATACCATTTAGTAAGTCTTTAGCTCGAGAGTATGCTCCACATGGAATTACTGTTAATGTTGTTGCACCGGGCAAGATCGAAACTGATCTTTTCCATGCCACCATCACACCCGAGAACATTCCTCAACTCGTTAAAAGAATACCAGTAGGGAGGTTAGGACGCCCTGAAGATGTTGCTGAAAGTGTGTTCTTTTTTGCCTCTGAAGAAGCTGGGTTTGTAACTGGACAAGTTATGGTTGTTGCTGGTGGATATGCTTAAGAGCGGATAGCAGGAAATAGTTGTTAAAATTTTTAGCAATTTATGGGAGGCAAAGGCTCAATTTTATGAGTCCCCGGTGAATTGACTTTCATTATTTAATATGGTATAAAAAACTGAAAACGATTTCATAAAAAGTGAATAACGAAAAAAATCCATACTAAGGAATCATTGGTAAAACCAAAATGCCCGATTTATTAGTAATGGAAGGAATCAACAAAGCATTTTTTGGTGTCAAAGTTTTAAAAGACGTTCAATTTCGCCTTCATGAGGGCGAAGTCCATGTTATTCTGGGTGAAAATGGAGCGGGGAAGTCTACACTTATCAAAATTTTAAGCGGCGCTTACACCCTTGATTCTGGAAGGGTTTTTATAGAGGGGAAAGAAGTCGATATGACTTCTTATAACCCTGAAATTGCTTCCCGCCTTGGGATTGCAACGATATATCAAAACTTTCATCTTGTTCCTCATTTAACCATAGCCGAAAACATCTCTTTATCCAATTTTCCAATGATAAAAGGGAGGATAGATTGGAAAGCAGTTCAAAAAAGAGCGAGAGATATGTTAGAGAATATTCATTTTTCTATTGACCCCAATATTTTAGTAAAAAAGCTAAGCGTATCACAGCAACAGATGTTGGAAATAGCTATAGCATTGTCAAAAAATGCCAAAATCATTATTATGGATGAACCCACCGCAGCAATTAGTAAAAAAGAGGTTGAAACCCTTTTTCAGCTCATTGCTGATATTAAGAAGAAAAAAGTTGGCATTATTTATATTTCCCACAAATTAGAAGAGATTAAGATAATCGGTGATTTAATAACCGTTTTGAGAGATGGGAGAAATGTCGGAACAATGGGAGCCAAAGAGGCAGAATTAAATGAAATTGTAAATTTGATGATTGGGAAGGAAATGAAGACCCTGGAAAAGAAAAATCAATATATTTCATCTGAAGTCATGATCGAATTTAAATCTCTTCGTCGTAAAGGATTTTTTGAGGATATTCGTTTTCAAATAGGTAAGGGTGAAATTGTTGGATTAACCGGTCTGATTGGGGCTGGAAAGACAGAACTGGCTCGGGCAATATTTGGTGTTGATAAGTTAGATGCAGGCCAATGTTTTTACCATAAGAGGGAAATCAGTATAAAGAATCCAAAGGAAGCCGTTCAACACGGTATAGGATATTTGCCTGAGGATAGAGACGTGTCTGGTTTATGTTTAAATATGCCGGTTAAAGATAACGTGACTTTAGTTTATTTAGCCAAGTTGAAAGAAAAAATATTTGGTATTCCAGCTGAAAAAGCTTTAGCTCAAAAATATATCAATCAGTTAAAAATAAAAACCACCGGAGTTTATCAACAGGTTAAATATTTAAGCGGTGGCAACAAACAAAAAGTAATATTTGCCAAGTGGTTAGCTGCTCACTGTCAATTTTTGGTATTAGATGAACCTACGATCGGGATTGATGTGGGAGCACGGGAAGAGATTTATAATCTCATATTTGACTTTGTTCGATCGGGAGAGAGAGCTGTTCTATTTCTTTCCAGCGATATATCAGAAATTTTATCAGTAAGTGATCGTATTTTAGTTATGTCTCAAGGGCGGCTTATAGCCGAGCTGGATCCAAGAACAACGACCAAGCAGGAAATAATGGCTCGATGTTTAAATCTAACTTAAAAAAGGATTGGAAACATGAACCAAAATATTCCGAATGAAAGCCGAAAAATTTGGAATGTATTTAGTATTTTCCAATATTTATATCAACAGCAATCTATTTCTATGTTATTTATTTTGATCTTAATGTGGGTTATTCTTTCTTTACTGTCCCCCTATTTTTTTACGGTTAATAATCTTTTTGAAATTACACTCCAATCAGCAGTAATTGCTTTAATAGCAGCAGGTGAGTCTTTTGTTATCTTTTCCGGGGGAATCGATTTATCGGTAGGTTCGGTCTTTGCTTTTTCTGCAATTGTTGGTGTGCTGGCTTTACAATTGAGTGGAAGCGTAATTGTATCTTTAATGGCTTCAATTGGTGCTGGGCTTTTTGCTGGGTTTTGTAATGGCTTGGCTATTATTAAGTTAAAAATCCCACCTTTTGTTGCGACGCTTGGAATGATGGGAATTGCTCGGGGGTTGGCATTAATTTTATGTAACGGAGTTCCAATTTATGGTTTACCGAGAGAATATCTATGGATTGGCCAGGGGAGAATCGCAGGGATTGTGCCAGTGCCTACTATCATTGTTATATTATTATTTACGGTGATGTATTTTGTGTTAAGGAACACTCGGTTTGGAAGATTTACTTATTCAATAGGAAGTAATCCTGAAGCAACCCGTTTATCGGGTATTAAGGTCTCCTCAGTTACCTTAGGAATTTTTATGATTAGCGGGATGTTCGCAGCGATTGCAGCAGTCATTGAATCGGCTCGATTAGGGACGATGCAACCAGCTTCAGGAAATGGATATGAGCTTTTGGCGATAGGTTCGGTTTTTATTGGAGGAGCGAGCATTTATGGTGGTGAAGGCAATATTTTTGCTTCTTTAATTGGAGCTTTATTAGTCACCACCATCCGAAATGGTTTAAATATTTTAGGTGTATCGGCATTTTATCAATATGTTGTAAATGGTTTAATTATCATTTTTGCAGTTTCTGCAGATCAAATTCGACGTAAACGATAGAGAGAACAATGACTTTAAAAAGTCATTAAAATAAAAAAAGGAGGATGAATGAAAATGAAAAAATTGAATGGTGTGGTATTTTTAATGTTGGTGGTTTTTCTTGTTCTCGGATGTCTGACCGGAGCTTTCGCTCAAGAAGGAAAATCAAAGACAATTGTTTTTATCCCCAAATCAACCGATGTCACCTACTGGTTATTTCTTCGTAAAGGTGCAACTGATAAAGCAAACGAGTTAGGATATACAGTAGATTACCAAGGCGTTGCTACCGAAGCCGATGTAGCTGGACAAGTAAATTTAGTGAATAATATTGTTGCAACCAAACCAGCTGGCATACTGATGGCAGCTACCGACGCAAAAGCTTTACAACCAGCAGTAGAAAATGGTATAAAGGCTGGCATTCCAATTATCATGGTCGATTCTGGTATTGAAGATAAGACAATTCCACTTGCTAATATTACCACTGATAATTTTGACGGAGCTTACCAAGCTGGACTTTTATTAGCTGACATGATTGGTGGTAAGGGAAAAGTAGCGAATATCGGGATTACCGCCGGTTCTCAAACCGGTCGGGAAAGAAGTGATGGTTTTATCGAAGCCATGAAAAAATTCCCCGATATTCAAGTTCTTCCGGTCCAATGGACGAATGCAGAAGCAGCGACAGCCATGAATATTGCAACCGACCTACTTAACGCTAATCCTGATCTGGTTGGATTTTACTCAGCTGCTGCTCCTATGGGAGTAGGGATTGCTCAAGCTCTCAAGGCTAAGGGTTTGGATAAAAAAGTAAAACTGATCACCTTTGATCCCAGTCCGGAAACCTTGCCTTTATTTGAAGAAGGAACTATTAATGCAATTATTGCTCAAGACCCTTACCAAATGGGGTATCGTGGAGTCGAAATGTTGGATAAAGTGATCAAGGGAGGAAAAATTGAGGAGAATGAAAGAAATATTCAAATTCCAGTTTTCATAATTACTCCCGAGAATTACAACTCCCCTGAAAGCCAAAAACTTTTACAAACACCAGATAAGTTTTAACACATTTTTATAATGGTAAAAACAAAAGAGTGCTAAAAAAGCACTCTTTTGTTTTTTTTATAAGACCGTTTATCTTTCGCAGCCTGGGCAATTGTCTTTCCCGCCTCCTGGGGTGGTTGTTAT
This sequence comes from Candidatus Atribacter alterifermentans, assembly GCA_012517635.1. Classification (GTDB taxonomy): domain Bacteria; phylum Atribacterota; class Atribacteria; order Atribacterales; family Atribacteraceae; genus Atribacter; species Atribacter alterifermentans. The sequence continues at coordinate 1,096 of JAAYUP010000451.1, read as the reverse complement.
TTCTTCTTTTATCAACCATAAACCCTTTTTTTCTGAGCGTGCTTTTTCTTGTTCACCGAGTAAATAATTAATCATGTTTTTCCCGGCAGTATCTTTATCAACTTCGGCTAATCCTTCAGCAATAATTTCTGCGTTAATTATGGCAATCTCATGATCATCATTCTCACATTTACAGAGATAGGATAGGTATCCAACCCAGACCTTTTCTTCACTGGAATGTCCCAAAGCAAAGTCAAAACTCACGCCTGGCATGTGAATAAATTTTCGAAGTTTTTCTTTTAGTAGATCAGTTATTCCGGCATAGGCTACAGGTGGTTTTACTCCAGCCAATTTAATGCGAACCTTAACAGTTTCCTTCCCACAGCAATATTCAGCAACGACTACATTCGGTTGAGAAACTCGAATAACGGTTACTGGAATAATATTTTCCTGAGCTCCAGTAATTTCAACGATTCCTAAAAGTAAAAAAACCAATAGAAATATAAAGATAGCTTTTTTAGCCATCCAATGAACACCTCCATGTCTTTTAATGATGACCCAATTATTAGGACAAAGCACTTTGCCAAAGTAATATGCTTAAAACAATAAATAACGACCCCAAAGCCAACTTTGAAAAGAGAATATTTTTTCTTCCGAAATTAACCAAGGCTTTGGATTGGCTTCCATAGTAAACTCCAAAAAAGACCACTAAAAGTGGAATGATAAAAAAGCCATTATAAAGAATGAGATAGAAAAAAGCCCGAATTGATGTACTTTGTCGAGCAATGTACATAATAGTAGGAAGATAAATTTGCCCAGTACACCCTGCTTCAAGAAGGGATATAACAAAACCACTCAGGATCGCTGAAAGTATTAGTTTTTTTTCGGAGAAGCTTTTTTTAAGATATTGATTGATTTTAACACGAAATCCCTTGGGTAAACCGAGGGAGAACTCGGTTTCTTTCTTATCTTTATGGTATTGAATAGCATCTTTTATGCTGAGAATAGCAAAAACCAATAGAACTGAAGCCATAATTCCATAGACAATTCGAGAAAAAACGTGGTAAACGGCTAAAGTCTGCCAAATATGAAACAAGCCAAATCCAAGAAGAAGATA
>JAAYUP010000450.1 GCA_012517635.1 Candidatus Atribacter alterifermentans | reverse complement strand
CGGGTGGCTTAGCCTTTCTCTCGGTTTTTTTAATTCGAAATCTGGTTAATTCTAGTTTTGGAAGAGCTTTAAAAGCAATTCGGGAGGATGAAGTCGCTGCCCAAGCCATGGGTATTAATCCTTTTCGAATGAAGCTTTTGGCTTTTGCTTTAAGTGGTTTTTTTGCTGGTATGGCTGGTGGTCTTTTTGTTACTTTAATAAGTACGGTTTCGCCAACTTTATTCACCTTTGCAATGACTTTTAATTTGTTGATTATTATTGTGTTAGGGGGTTTGGGGAGCATTACCGGTTCAGTTGTGACAGCTTTTATTTTTGCATTCCTTCAAGAAATTCTTCGAGAAGTTGAAGCTCCTCATACCATTGGTTCATTTACTATCCCTGGTATCCCTGGGATGCGAATGGTTGTCTTCTCAGCGTTATTGGTGGTCTTAATGATATTTTATCGACGAGGGTTATTTGGAAATAAAGAGGTATCATGGGATTTCATTTTTAGATTATTTAAGAAAAAGGAACCACAAGCATGAATGATAATGTCGATACCATTCTCTCTTTAAATGGATTAACGATGATCTTTGGTGGTTTAATTGCGGTTAATGATTTTAATTTTCATCTCCAAATTGGAGATTTAGCTGGATTAATTGGACCGAATGGAGCTGGGAAAACAACGATATTTAATATGATAACCGGTCAGTACGTTCCTACTAAAGGGAAGATTGTTTTTATGAATCAAGAGCTCAACCATCTTCCTCCACATACTATTACTTCTCTTGGTATAGCCAGAACTTTTCAAAATATTCGTTTATTTGGGAACCTATCAGTATTGGATAATGTTTTGGTTTCTTTCCAAAAAGAACTAAAAAAAACCTTTTTCAGTGCGATGTGGGAAACTCCTGATTATATTCAGAAAGAAAAAGCCATGAGAGAAGAGGGAAGACAATTGTTAGAAGCGGTTGGTTTGCTTCAAATGGAGGGGGAGGAAGCCAAGAACCTTCCCTACGGACAGCAAAGAAGATTGGAAATAGCACGAGCTTTAGCGACTCATCCCAAGATTCTTTTATTAGATGAACCAGCAGCAGGAATGAATCCCTATGAAACGATGGAACTCATGAGCTTTATTCAGAGAATTCGCCATGAATTTAAATTAAAAATTCTTCTAATAGAACATGATATGAAGGTAGTTATGGGAATCTGTGAAAGAGTAGCAGTTATGGATTTTGGAATTAAAATTGCTGAGGGAACACCTTATGAAATTCGTAATAATCCTAAAGTAATCGAAGCCTACTTGGGAGTGGAAGGATAATGAACGCTGAGCAACTATTATTGAAAATAGATAACCTCCATGTCTATTATGGTGGGATTCATGCATTAAAGGGAATATCCTTAGAAGTTTATAAAAACAAGATTGTTTCTTTGATTGGAGCGAATGGAGCCGGAAAAAGTACCACACTGAGAACAATTTCTGGATTAGTTCGCTCCAAAACAGGAACCATTCAATTAAAAGAAAGTTATATTGGTGATTTACCAGCTCACCGAATTGTCGAAATGGGAATCGCTATGGTTCCTGAAGGAAGAAAGATTTTCCCTAATCTCACTGTTATGGAGAACCTCATTCTTGGGTGTTATACTCGAAAAGATATGGTTCAAATTAAAAAAGACATGGATTGGATTTTTTCCATCTTTCCTCGCTTGAAAGAAAGAACTTGGCAAAAAGGAGGAACTCTGAGTGGTGGGGAACAGCAGATGTTAGCAGTTGGAAGAGCTCTCATGTCTCGACCTCAATTATTGATGATGGATGAACCATCACTGGGGTTAGCACCACTTTTAGTGAAAGAGATATTTCATATCGTTAAACAAATTAATCAAGAAGGGACGACTATCTTGCTCATTGAACAAAACGCTCGAGCTGCCCTGGAAATATCTGATTTTACCTATGTTATGGAAACTGGTAAAATTACCATCAGTGGTGAAGGGAAAAAATTACTCTTTGATGAAAAGGTTCGAAAGGCATATTTGGGTGAAGATTAAAGAAACTTCTTGTTTCATTGTTTATCGACTTTAAAGACTTTTATTTTTTTATTAGAGGAGAGATTGAATTTGGCTGATCGTGATTATCTTGACAAAAGAATGTTCATGCTGAGTGAGATTCCTTTTGATGAACGTATTGATCAATGGGTTTGGATACTGGATAAAAGGATTATTAAACGTTATACGACCGAGAAAGAACGAGAAGCACTGACTCAGGGGCTGGTTTGTCTAAAATGCGGATCAAAATGTCAAGGTCTTTGCGATAAATCTTGATTTTTCAACGCTTTTAAGAAACCGGTTTATTGGGCTCAATAGTTTCTAATGCCGACTGGTGAATAGAATGAATAACATCAAGAAGGGGTATTTGGTATTTTTGTGCAATTTTTCTGCATTCTTCGTATTCGGGGGTTATTCTAAAACCCTTTTGATGCTTCGATATTTTGACTCGAATTTTACCCCACGTAGTATCTACCAATCGATCTTCGCGAGTAAGGAAAATTTTATTAAAATGAATGAATCGAAATCCCAAGGTCGTCGTCTCTTGAAAAAGAATATTTTTCACTTTTTCAAACAAGTGAGATGGAAAGATGACTGATAATTGAATAGCTGGTCGTTGTTTTTTCATAAAAATAGGGGTCGTAAAGACATCAAGCGCTCCAATATCAAAGAGTTTATCGCTTACATATTCGATAATTTGAGGTGACATATCGTCGAGATTGGTTTCAATAAGGATGTTCTCTTCTACCTGTTCATTTTCGGGTACACACCCCAAAAAAAGCCGAAGAACATTAGGGGTTTCAAAATCGTGGTATCCTGCCCCATAACCAATTTTTTCTATAATCATATGAGGAAGAGGTCCAAATTCATCTACCAGGTTGGCAATGAGAACCGCTCCGGTTGGGGTGGTAAGCTCGTTTGGGATATGGCCCGACTTTATCGGTACTCCTTTTAATAACTCTACCGTAGCAGGAGCAGGAATGGGTAATTTTCCATGGGCAGTTTCTATAAAACCAAATCCGGTCGGTATGGTCGAAGCAAAAACCTTTTTTATTTGAAAAAAGTGAAGTCCAATAATAGTACCGGAAATATCGATGAGAGTATCCAGTCCTCCTACTTCATGAAGGAAAACGTCCTCAGGTTTTCGACCATGAATTTTTGCCTCTGCCTGAGCAATCTTCCATAGCAGAGATATGCTTTTTTCCTTAATAAGAGGAGGAAGGTCGGATTCTTGAAGAATACCAACCAGCTCTTTAGCTGGTCGGTGATAATGATGGTTGCCGTGATGAGTATAATGGTTTTCTTTGGGATCGATGATTTTAATTTGAGTAGCTTGAATCGATCCCTTACTGACTTTTTCAGCTTGAATGAAAAAGGGAATTTTCAATTTGGCGAGTTCTTCCTGAAGTTTATCGATTGGTAAACCTAAATCAACCAAAGCACCTAAAAACATATCACCACTTATGCCAGAAAAACAGTCACAATAAAGAAACATGATTTATTTTTCTCCCTCAGCAAGTTGATTAATGAGATGAGCGAGGTACCCAGCACCGAATCCATTATCGATATTCACAGTTGCAATACCTGGTGAACATGAGTTCAACATGGTTAATAAAGCCGAAAGACCTTGTAGGTGAGCTCCATACCCAACGCTGGTCGGCACTGCAATCACTGGTCTTCCGACAATACCAGAAACAACTCCAGGTAAAGCACCCTCCATGCCGGCAACTGCAACGATAACGTTAGATTGCCAAAGTTGATCAAGGTGAGAAAAAAGACGATGGATTCCAGCAATACCAACGTCATAAATCCGGTTAACTGAACTCCCAGCTATCTCGACAGTTACGGCAGCTTCTTCAGCCACTGGCATATCGGCAGTTCCAGCGCTGATGACTGAAACCAATCCCTTTTTTTCGATTGGTTTTCTTTCTAAGATGAGCAT
>JAAYUP010000449.1 GCA_012517635.1 Candidatus Atribacter alterifermentans | reverse complement strand
TTTCCAATGATAAGCAGATACAAAATTTCCTCCCGGCCAGCGGAGAATTGGACACTGAATTTTCTTGACAGCTTTTAAAACATCTTTCCGAAATCCGCGTTCATCAGACTTCGGTGAATTCTTATCATAAATACCACCATAAATACATCGACCCAAATGCTCAATGAAATGACCATAAATAAGATCGTTTATTTCACCGGTTTTCACATTCCATACTTTTATAGAACCATCCATTACCTTCCCTCCCTAACATAGTTCTCTTTCAATCTCTTTTAAACACACGAATAAACGAGTTAATAAAAAAACAAAGGGATTGCTTACTGGTATAACCAGCATGCAACTTGATGCTGCTGGGTATCAATGTTAAACAAATTAGGTCTAGATTCAGTACAAATCTCTTTTCCGAGGGGACATCTTGGGGAAAACCGGCAGCCAACCGGTGGATTGATAAGATTAACAGGATTTCCTGGTATCGGCTTTTTTTCAGTTTTATCGCCAATTTTAGGTATTGACGAAAGTAGAAACTTCGTATAAGGGTGAAGGGGATTGACAAAAATTGATTCAGTCGATCCAAACTCTACGATACAACCACCATACATTATTGCCATCATATCAGCCAAACCTGGAACCAACGATATATCATGAGTAATAAAAATAAATGTACTTTTAAAATTGGTCTGAATATTATTTAAGAGCTGTAAAATATCACGTTGAGTGACCACGTCAAGAGCAGAGGTAGGTTCGTCAGCGATAATTATATTTGGATTTAAAAAAGTAGCTAATGCTATAACACACCTTTGTCTCATTCCTCCAGATAGCTCAAAAGGGTAGGTTTGCAAGACATATGAAGGCAAATTGACCATTTCTAAGTGAGTCTTAACCTTTTGTTCATCATAAGCTTTACCATGAGACAGAGCTAAATCGGAAAATATATCTTTTAACCTTCGAATTGGATTCAGTGCACTCAAAGAACCTTGAGGAATGTAGGAAAGTTTTTCCCACCAGATTTTTTTTAGACTATTGCTGGTTGGAGACAATTCAAATTTTTTGTCATTAAAATGGTAGCAAATTTTCCCTTCAATTATTGAGAGAGGTGAATCGACTGCTCCATATAATACTCTGGCTAAAGTTGTTTTACCACATCCAGATTCTCCGACTATCGCTAAAAAACTATTTCCTTCGATATTGATAGAAATATTTTCAACCGCTTTGATCTCTTTTACAATTCCATATTGCTCGGTAGTATAGTAAGCTTTTAGATCTTCAATTTCTATATAAACTGTTTCTTCCTTCTCAGTCTTCAGCAGTTTACTCATCTAGTCAATACCCTTGCTCGTGGATTAATAAAGTCCGTCATGCTCACAAAAAGAAGATAAAGCGAGGTAAAAAGAAGAATAATGAATAATATTGGAAAAAGGATCCACCACCATATGCCGGTTACCATAGCTTGCTGCTGTATAGCCCAGTAAGTAATTGTGCCCATGGTTGGAATATCCAACGAAGTGAGACCAAGTACCGATAAAGTTATTTCAAAACCGAGTGACCAAAGCATATTATTAATGGTTGTGGCAAATACTATAGGAAGTATATGCGGTAAATATTCATGAAAAATTAATTCTAAGGTGCTTTCCCCTGAAAATATGGAAGTAATTGTAAACTTTTGTTCACGAAGGCTTAAAACTTGAGATCTTATCAATCTCGCATCCCAAGGCCAACCAAACATAGCTAATACCAAGGCAAGATTTGAAAGATTCATTTCTCTGGTTAAAAGTTTTAAAAAAATCAATATCGGAAAAATAGGTAGAACAATAAAAGAATCACAAAGAAATATCAATATTTGATCAATTATTCCTCTTTTATAGCCGGCTATAACACCTACTATTACAGCTATTAAACGGGATATGATAGCTACTTCTAATGCGAAAATGAGCGAATTTTTTAAGGCAAAAGTCATCATCCAGAAGAGATCCTGACCTCTTCCGTTGGTTCCGAATAAATAATTCAACGAGGGTGGGCGATTGATCGGAACATAATAGGATGCACGAAAATCATAAGGCGAAAATAATGATATTATGGCAAAAATTATTAAGGGGATAAGAATGAGCAAAGGAATTCTAAACCGTATATCGTGTTTAAAAAGTCTTTTTATTGTATCTAAAATAGCGATACGAGTCATTCTCAGCGCTCTCCTTATAATGACACCTTGTTCTATGAAGTACCACCGGTATATTGAATTCTTGGATCAATAAAGGGTAGTAAAAGATCAACAAATAGAGTAGCAAATGCCACCGACACGATCGAGCACAAGGTAATACCCATAACCAAGTTGTAATCTGACTGCATGATAGCTGTAAAAGCTAAAGTTCCGAGACCAGGATAGTTAAAAACAATTTCAGTAATAATGGTACCACTAAAAACTGTCCCTAATTGTAAAGCCAAACCAGTTAATTGAGCAGGCATAGCCGTTTTCATAATGTAGCTTCTGAGAATCAGTGACTCTTTTAGCTTCATTTGTTTGGCAAAAACGACATAATCCTCGTGTATTATGTTTGAGGTAAGGTTCCTCATGTTTAAGAACCAAGCACCTATGCCAATAATAACGAGCGATAAAGCAGGTAGAAACCCGTGTTTCAATACGCTTTTTAAAAAAACCCAACTAAAAGACGGTTCGATCCCAATCTGAAAGGCTCCTCCGGCTGGAAACCACCGCAAAATGTATGCAAATATAATTAAAAGAGCGAGGGCAAAAATATAGTAGGGAATTGGTCGCACAGCATTAGAAAGAATTTCAAAAATTTTAACCCAAAGGCTTTTACTCCTGTAAGTAGCTATTCCTCCTAAGACAGTTCCAATTCCCCAAGATAACATAGCAGTTAAAACGAGAAGTCCCACCGTCCAGGGGAGTGACCTATAAATCAAGGTGATGACTGGCGTCGGAAAAGATGCAAAAGAAGGTCCTAAGTTCCCTTTAAGCAGCTCTCGCCAATAAGTAAAATATTGTTGAAACATTGATCCTTCTAATCCATAGAGTCTTAATAGCTCATCCCTCAATTTTTCAACACTCTCAGGTGGCAAATAAGATCCAGCCATTTGTACTCTCCTGACAGCAACCTCTGCAGGACTCGCCCCAGGGATTAATCTAGGAATCAAAAAAGTGATGGTGATCCCCACAAAAATCACCAATAGGCAGACTATAAATCTTCCTAAAAAATATTTTAAGAAAAACTTTAGAAAATTACCCACCCATTTTTCCTCCTGTTTTCAACTCCTTCTTATCAGGAAGCCTCCGCTTTAAATGGAAAAAGCGGAGGCTTTAGTACTATTAATTCTTTTGAAAGTTACCAATTACTCTTTTGCAACAGGTTGTATTTTAATAAACATAAATCTGGTATTTCCCCAATTTGGGACTGGATTGGTATAGGGATTACTTGAGGTTGGATAACCAGTCCAATATGTTTCGTCGCAAACTGTAAATACGTTATATGAAAATATTGGAATGATAGGCATGTCTTCTACACAGGTTTTGATATATTGAAGTCCGAGATCAATAATTTTATCAGTTTCTTTAAAGAAATCTGTTTGTCTTAAATCATCAACGACCTTGTCAATCTGTTCACTTTTATATCGCATTGGATTTTTTGCAACTGTGAGCTGACCAGTGGGTCGATAATAATCAGAATGCCAGGATTCGAGGAACCAGAAGAGATCTGGATGTCCTCCCCAGGTCTCAATACACCATGCCCAGTAGACCGTATTGGGATCTTCTCCATAGTTTAATCGGTTCCACAACATGGTTGGTTCTACTGCATCTATCTGAGCATCGATGCCAAATCGACGCCATTGTTCAGCAACCGCTGCCGCAGCCCGCGTCATTACTGAACGTGTAGCCGCTTCACACAAAATGGATATTTTCCAAGGGGTCCCATCCGGCAACAACCACTTTCCATTACTATCTTTTTTAAATCCAGCCCCCTCCAACAATTTTCCTGCGGCTTCGGGGTCATATTTCCACCAACCGTATCCAACCAGTTTTCTTATTTCCTGGGGATCATCTGGTATCTTATGACCGAATGCATATCTTACTGCGTCAGCAATTTTCGTAGAAATTTCTGGATCATAGGGTTTATAATCTTCTCCACCTATTTTGAGAGTAAATTCTTTGAGCCAGGGCTCTATCTTATCAAAATACCATCCAGGGTACAAACCAGTGGGAGGAACGTGAATAGGGGAAACAGTGGCACAACCGTTATAAGCCTGAAGAGCAACTTGAACAATGTCCAAAGATAAGGTGAGCGCCCATCTCACTTCCTTAAGGTTGTAAGGGAAGTGTTCATGGTTCATTATCAAGGAAGGCAAGGTTGGATCGGGATGTGCCCAGGGCCAACCATCAAACCAGGTAACACATTTAGGGTTATTTTGATAAAGGGTGATAGCTCCTTCTGGAGGTAAATCATGAACAATATCGAGTTCATGTGCCATCTGATCCATTACTTTTTTCTCAGGAGACGCTATACCTTTGTAGAGAACATATTTCGGCCCTGGTTTTATGCCATAAGCTATGCCAAGATCGGATTTGTCCCAATCTTCTCTCAATTCCCATAAGAACCAATATCCGTTCGGATCAAAAGATTTTAGAACATAGGGTCCGGTTCCAATTGGTGGATTAAAAGCAAAAGCGAGAGGATCTTCGGCCTTTTCGAAGATATGTTTGGGCAGAATATAGCAAGCCGACCATCTCACCGTAAAAACAGTATGGAATCTTCCATTAGGCTTAGTCAGTTTAAATTTCACTGTATAGTCATCTATCTTTTGACATTCTGCTACATTGACCTGCATGTAAGCACCCCAAATCATCTCGGGATGTGCTTTTAAAAGTTCTACCGTATAAATAACATCATCTATTGTAAATGGAACACCATCACCCCAATGAATTCCTTCTCTCACTTTTACTGTCATTTCTGTATAGTCTTCATTATAAACAGGAGGTTCGGCTGCTAAAAGGTTTATCCAGGGATCACCTTCAATTCCTTCATCAGGGTCGATATACCATAAGGCTCCCAGACACAATTGCTGAAGACCGGTTGAATAACTTAACAAACCTCCTCCCCAAAGGTTAAATCTCCCTGGGTCGAGAGAACGACCTGATGGATCTTCAATGATGATAACTTCATTTCTGGGGACTCCCGGGAGGATTTCCTGAGCAAAAGCAATGGTACCCAGTACCAAAAAAACTATAGTGAGTATACAAACCAAACGCCACCGCAACACAAAATTTCCCTCCTTTTAAATCATCTTAAACAAATTAATAAACTTTTTTTCCCACAAAGAAAACTCGACGATCAACCATTCAAAAAACTCTTTCTTCACATATCAAATCCCTCCTTCTTTTTTTTGCTATAAAGCCAACACTTTACGGCAACACCCTCGACAATTACGTCTTGTGGCATTTCTTTTTTACAAATTTCCTGAACATAGGGACACCGAAGAGCGAACTTACAACCTTGTTCAAGGAATTCTTCGATCTCCAAAATGCGTTCTTCCTTGATCCTCACTTCTTGCTTCTTTTTTATCTCATCGGGGTTTGGAACAGATTCTTTCAATAAGACAGTGTAAGGATGTAAAGGATTAAGCAAAACTTTTTCGGCAGGTCCAACTTCTACTAGAGAACCTCTTAACATAACGCCAATATAATCGCTAATATAATATGCTGTAGCCAGGTCATGGGTGATATAGATGATATAAAGTTGCTTTTCTTCTTTGAGCTTTCTAAATAAATTGAGAACAAATACTCGAAGAGAAGCATCCAACATGGAAACCGGTTCATCGGCAACTAAAAGCATTGGATTGACCATTAATGCTCTGGCGATCGATAACCTTTGTAATTGTCCACCAGAAAATTCATTTGGGTATTTATCCTTTACCTCTTCCCAGGTGAGAGCAACAGAACTTAGCGCTTTTTCAATCACTTTTTCGAAAGAGTGACCATTTTCACTTGTGATGCGGAGCTTTTTAATTACCGAACAAAAATAGGTTTCCACTTTTTTCAAGGGATTGAACGTTTCATAAGGGTTTTGAAAAATGGGTTGAACAAGCTTCATAAATTCAAATTTTTTATAGCTTTCTATGTTTTTTCCTAGAAAAGTAATTGAACCTTCAGTAGGTTTGAGAACTCTGAGGAGGAAATTGGCAAGGGTGGTTTTTCCACTTCCGCTTTCACCAACTAAAGTGAAAACTGTTGGTTTTCTTTCAAGTTCCAAGGTAACATCCTGAATAGCAAGTATTTTTACCTTAGAAAAAAAAGTACCAACTTGAAACTCTTTGGTAAGATTTTTGAGAGTAAGAAATGATTCACTCACTTTTCCTAACCCTGAATATAGACTATCGATTCAAACGATGCCATACCTCTTGAATAAGGAAAACAGGGTAGTAGATTCAATATCTTGGGTTTTTCTTTTATTTTGTAACAATCCTTGTTGAAGAAACGGTAAGTGTGAATATTTTGAGGAATTTTTTTAATTACTTTGTTGCAACACCTAACGAGTTTAAGAGTCCTAAATTTTTAACCACACTCACTAGGCGATATTGCTTATATTTCTAATAAAAAGAAAACTATCGAGATATTTTTTTACTCTTGTTCTAATATATGTAATATATTATTTAGCGAACTAATTAAAACATAACCACTCAATAAAATCAAGTTGACAATTTGAAGCTAAAATATTTTTTTATAAGGCTTCCAGAAGCTAAAAAAAACCAAGATGAAGGTTGTCCAAATTCAATCCTTCCTTGCGAATACACTATTTGTTTCTTTTCTTGGTTGCTGAAAGATTATTGCTTATTAATCCCTAATATTCGGCTTAGATTTTTATAATAAACTTTTTCTAATATCTCATCGGGTAAATAAATCCCATAAATAAACCAGCGACCTTGTCGTGGTGGGTAAGTGGGATCATAATTAAAATATTCATCATCGGTTTCTAAAAACCGCGCATAGATTTGATACCAGACTTTATCGGGAAGCCGATCAATCCCAAAAATGATACGGTCAGCATAATTGAAGAAAAATTTTCTTGTCGTGTAAGGCTGTCTTCCTAACTCACCGATTCTTTCCGAAATATCCACACTCAGATTGTGGCACTCATCTAATAGAGAAGATACCCAAGCAAGATTTTCTGCATAGCTGGCTACATGACAACCAATAAATTGGGTTTTTTTATGGCGACGAATCCGATTGGCAAATTGCTCCATAACTTCTAAAAAAGGTGGGAATTGGGGACCAAAAAAACTCCATTCGGGATGTTCTCCAAGGTCATCAATTCTTTCATTAAATTGGTCCACGGGATCAAAGAAAGCAACTGGATCTGAGATATGCATATATACCGGAATTTTTAACGAGGCGGCTGTTTCAAAAATTGGATCTAACCTTGGATCGTCCACTTTGACTAATTTTCCTTGTGGGTCTTTAACATGAAGCCCCAGGTTTTTCCATATTTTAATACCCGAAGCCCCCAATTTTACTTGTTCTTCAACCCGCTTAGCTGCCCAGTCTCCAAAGTTTTTTCCTTTTTCTTCCCATTTAGACCAATCAATTCCCCCCATATGAAAAAAACGGTTAGGTGCTTTAGCTTTAAATCTTTCTATGTGAGTTATAAGCATTTCTTCGTTTTCCATGCCATCAAGATCAACAATCACCTGCACGTTCATTTCATCCATCATCGCCAATAATTCTTCTACTGAGTGTTCCATCCAGTAGCTTCCTAATAATTCAAGATGGTTGTGACCATCTATTAGGGGAATTTTCGGTTTTTTAATATTGGTTTTCTTGACAACCAGTTTTGGTGTCGGGTGATATTCGGCAAGTGTAATCTTCTTTCTAATCTTGTATCTCCTCCTTTGCCAGGTTGCTATTTCTATTTACGAAAATATTTACTAAGCCATTTTTAACCCAAAAGAACCTAACCTTTCACTGCCCCTGAAACCAGGCCTTGGACAATATATTTCTGCAATAATAAGAAAACAATGACGATAGGAATTGTAATCAACACTGATCCAGCAAATAAATAACCCCAGTCAATTAAATATTGACCACGAGAACTGCCAATCGCTAAAGGTACAGTCCAGTTTTCATAACTATTTAAAAAGGTTAAAGCAAACATGAACTCATTCCAGGAAAGGATTAATGCCTGAGTAAAAGTGACAACAAGGCCTGGAGCTGCCAAGGGGAAAACAACCCGAAACAAAGCTCCCACTGGACTACAACCATCAACTTTAGCTGCTTCATCGATACCAATCGGGATAGAATCAAAATAACCTTTTAAAAGATAGGTACAATAGGGAAGAGTAAGCGAAGTATAAGCAAAAACTAATCCCATTAAATTATCGATCAATTTTAAATCTCTCATCAATAAATACAGAGGGATTAATATCAATGATCCAGGAAGCAATTGGCTGAAAATGATCATATATTTTAATGAAGAATTCCCTCTGAAACGAAACCGCGAAAGTGAATAAGAAGCGAATGAAGCTAAAATAACGGTTATCACAGCAGTAAATAAGGATACAACCATGGTATTCTTGAGGAAATTTACAAATCCAACACCCCCATAAGGTTTTTCACGAATAAGATTTAAAAAAGCATCAAAGGTTGGTTGCCGGGGGATCCAAACCGGTGGGTAAGTAAATATTTCAGCTCGAGGTTTAAAGGAAGATGATATCATCCAAAAAAATGGGATAAGGACAAAAGAACACAAAAGAATTAGAAGAATATAAACAATTGTTTTTCTCACAATTTTATGTTTTTTGAAGCTCATCGTTCACTATCCATTCTATCCAATAGTCTAAGATAAAAAATTGTAAAAATCATTGTTACGATAAGCACTAAGACACCAGCAGCAGATGCTTCGCCCATGCGCAAGGCTTCAAAGGCTTTTTGATATATAAAAATAGTTATATGCTCGGTAGCATGAGCCGGCCCGCCTTTATTGAGAACATACACAATATCAAAATCCTTAATCGTCCAGACCATTAATAATATAAAAATGGTTAGGGTAACTGGTCTGAGCGTTGGTAAAGTCACATACCAAAACTGTTTAAAATATCCCGCTCCATCAATTTCAGCAGCTTCATAATGTTCCTTTTGGATTCCTTGTAGTCCAGCTAAAAACATTATCGCAACCCAAGGCCACCCTTTCCAAATATTAACAAACATGGCAACTGGTAAGGCTAAATCCTTATCCGAAAGCCACTTCACCGGTTCTTTGATAATACCAACAGCTGCTAACATATAATTGAAAATGCCGTATTGGTAATCAAACATTTGTACGAATAAAAGGCAAACCACCACTACCGGCATTGCCCAAGGGATAACGACAATCGATCGAGCAATTCCCACTCCTTTTACTTTTTCGTTTAAAAGAAGAGCGGCAATCAAACCAATCACGAATCGCAACAGCACAGTGATTACAACATATTTTATGGTGATGATAATGGAATTAACAAAGTATTTATTATCAAAGAAATTTAAATAATGCTTGAGACCTACAAAGGGATTTATACCTGGGCGGGCTAAATAATTCTCAAAAAAACTCATTCCCACAGTTTTAACTATTGGATAAAGAACAACAATTGCCATCATCAAAACCATTGGGAATACTAATACATAGGGAAGTGATCTTTTTCCTATTTTTGGATTTAATATTTTAGCTTTTTTCTTGCTCATAGGTCATCCAAGATATTTTATTTTTCTTCTATTCATAAAAAACTTAAGAAGGAAGGAAAAGCAAAACCCTCCTCCTTAAGTTTTTAAAAATTATATTATCTAAAAAAGAGATTTAATTTCTTCAGCAGCTTCATCTAACACGTCAGCAACATCCTCTTGATTAACAAAAGCAGCCTGAGCAGCATTAATCATTATGCGGTTAATTTCTCCAAGCTCAGGAATTTCCGGGTCAAGAGTAGGTGGTTCATAATATCTTTCCTCAGCCAAACTGGCTAATTTCGCATTTAATGGCCAAGTAGCGTAGTAATCAGAACCAGTTGAATATTCAGTATTAGATGGAATCATGCCACATTCCGATACAAGTGCTTGAGCTTCTGGGGTTGCCATCCAAATGAGAAATTTGATGGCTTCATCTGGATTTTTGCTGTTACTCGAAACTAAATGAGTAATACCATAGTTCTGTTTGTGGAAGGGATACTGCTTACCATTATAAACAACATCCGGTGATGCGATGATATCTAGATCATCCAGAAGTACTTCATCATATTCTTTAGTCATACCAACAAACCATGGTCCGTCAATATTCATTGCTACCACACCATTCCAAAATAAATCACGTTCACCAGCTTTGTCGTATGGAGTAGGTGCAACCACTTTATGGGTAAATATCATATCTTGCCACCATTTGAAGGCATAATTCCATGCTTCGTTGCCAACAATAATATTATCTGGTTCAAAAGGCGGTTTATTGAGTTGCGTATAAGTGGCACCAATTGGATAGCAGATAAAAGTTTTCATTTCGTCGTATGCAAAAGCATGAGTTGAAATAACTGCACCGAAACCATACTGCATGGTTCCATCAGCTTTATTTTTAGTTAATGTTTTTGCGACCTCGAGAAAATCTTCATTGGTAATGATGGTATCCGCATCGATTCCAGCTTCTTCGAATAATGACTTGCGGTAATATACTCCGCGCATTCCCGTTGCATAGTTAGCGATACCAATATAATGACCATTAAAAACCAATTCTTTTTGACCAATCAGCTTATCTTCTAATTCCGTTCCCTTGATGTATTGATCTAAGTTAATAAAAGCTCCAGTTTCCCCCTCGCGTAATGATGCATAGGTGGCATATCGTGCCGCAGCGTCCTGTAATTGGACAATATCTGCTTCAGTCCCGGAAACGATTTCGACAGCAAGCTTATCCCAATATTCATCATAGGCTGGGCCATAGTACACAATTTCTACATTTGGATTTTGTAATTCATACGCTTCTTTCAATAAATCAAACGCTTTTTTGTGAGGGGCTTCAACATACACTGACATCTCAACCGTCAGGCGGACTTTTTCCTGGGCAAATACTGCAGAAACACAAACCAGAATTAACAATACTACTAATGGCAAAGTTAATTTCTTCATTTCTACCTCCTTATTTTGCTAAAAAAAATTAATCCCATGATTAAAAACACATTTTTAAAAAAACCAAACCCTCATCTATCACCTTCTTTATTAAATTAAATTATATTACCACCTCCATATTCGCAGATTTTTTCTTTAAAAAATATCTAAAAAGCTATAGATTAAGCTCGATAATCTTGCCTGACTCAATAGACTTCTCAATAGCTACCACAATTTTTGTGTTAATGAGTCCATCTTCAACTCCCACCAGACAGGGTGTATTGTTAACAACATGATCAATAAAATGCAGAATAGGTTCTTTAAAGAAACCGAACATACGATCGAAACCGTCTTGTCGCCCTCCAATAAAAGGTATTTGGTATCCTTCATCAGCACACATTGAAATCCCATTAAAGGTGGGTTCTAATTCCATTTTTCCATTGGTTGTAAGTATATCCATTCGAAAGTCGAGTGAAGGCCATTTTTTTGGGACAATCCAAGAAGTATCGATAGTAGCGAATGAATCCTCGAATATAAGTTGGGCCTGAATGGCATCATAGGTATCATAGCCAATTGATTTTAAAACTTTTCGCTTACCTGAAGCGAAAACTTTAATTGGTTTTTGCCCATAAATCCAACAAACCAGGTCCACTATGTGGGGTCCTAAAAACCATTGAGGTCCAGATTTTGCGCTCCAAGATAACCATTTGGTAATCATTATACTGTTAGCTAAGCGAATGTAAGCACTGACTGGTTCACCATATTTTCCTGACTCAAGGTTTTGTTTCGCTTGAATAAAAGGGGTATTCCAGCGGTTTTGAAAATCGGTCATGAATTTGACGCCTTTTCGCTTTACTGCATCGGTGATGGCCTGAGCATCCTCAATGTTGGTTGCCAGTGGTTTTTCAACAATGAGGTTTTTCCCGGCTTCGATAACTTTTAAGCTAATATCTCGATGGGCGAAATCAGGAGTTGCTACGCTAACAATATTAATTGAAGGGTCATTGGTTATTTCTTGAAGATCGGTAGTAAAATTGCAATTATATCTTTGTGCTGCTTGTTTTGCCCGTTCTTGATCTTGGTCACAAACCCAAGCTAAATCTACACTGGGACTTTCTGAATAGGCACGACAATGAGTATCTCCAAATATACCAGCTCCTATAACCGCTGCCTTAATTCTTTCCATAAAGACTTCCTCCTTATTCTTTAACGTTAAAAATTAATTGCGGCAATGTTAATCAGGTTAAAGAATTTACCCTATATGATCATATTTATCAGCACTCTAATATCCATTTTTATCTTTCTAATGTTAATTAGTCTAACATAATCCATTTTAATTTGCGATAATTTTAACGGTAAAGGACAACGTAATATTTTCTCCATCAATTTGTTTTTCCCTCCATTTTTTTATTTAATACCGTATTTTATAAGTTCAAAAACATGATCCGAGCCAAAGGATTTTCGTCGCTTATTTTTTAATTGACATTTTATCAGTGGGAACTATAATGAAAAAATCAATTACTTCTAATCCTGATTTGAAAGGGATCTATGTCACTGCCGGTGGTCCTTTTGGAGCAGCCAAAGCCATTAAGGATGCTGGATTGACTGGGAAATTGAAATTGGTGTGCCATGACTGGATGGAAGAAACTGTTGCTTAT
>JAAYUP010000448.1 GCA_012517635.1 Candidatus Atribacter alterifermentans | reverse complement strand
CACAAAGGGAAAGATGTTGCCATAGGAACTCTTCGAAAAATTTTAAAAGATGCTAATCTAACTTACGATGAATTTAAAAAAATGAGTTGATAACATCCTGTGGGGGTCAGGTCTTGATTCTTGAATTTTTGGAGAATTGGTGTACTGGAAATAGATGAAAAGATGAGATCCTCACGGATTCGCAAAGCGAATCCTCAGGATGACGCCTTCAGTACCAAATGGGATTCTCGCGTCGTCCGGTTATGAACACCGGACTCCTCAGAATGACGACGAAAATTTCACATCTTCACGCACTCTCCCCCCTCACACTTCTTTTTGATAATCAAATAATTTTGTTGAAACATGAGGGATGAGGTATTTCGTCTCAACATCTTGGATAAAGAAAAGAATAATTCGTAAATTGTTGGAGATGCAGGAAGAGGAAGATTCAGGACAAGCTTAGCTGGAATGGTTTGAAGCAGCCTTCCTTACTGCTGAATATATTCACCAAACCTCTAATCCTGCCTAATTAATTACTTTTATTTAGCTATTTTTTTTTAACTTCAAATTAAAAACCAACCATTCAATATTGAATCGGATAATTCCCATACTCTTTTAAAGTATTCGAAATTGCTCCAAAGGCCATTTCCCATCTTTCCATGGGAAAACTCTCGGTACAACCAATCATGAAGTTATCTCCAGGTGCAACACTTTTAAGCATTCCTATGGTATATTCCTTTATTTCCTTTGCATCGGCAGTAGCCAGTAACGTGCCAGGAAAATTAATCCAAATTATCTTATCTTTCCAAATCTTCATGGCGTCAGCAACCGATAGATCACCCATTGGGGGAGGGGTAAATGCCTCAATGATGTCAATTTTTGTTTCCTTTATCATATGAACAAGATTTTGTAAATTGCCGTCCATATGCACAGCATAGACTTTCCCTTTTTTGTGTAGTATCTCAGCCATTTCATTATAAAAAGGAATATAAAATTCTTGAAATAAATCAGGAGGAGTAAGCATACTGGTGAGATTTTCAGCAGACCAAAAGAGGTGGGCTGGCGACTCAGCTGCTAATCGGTATTTCCTTCTTAAATTTTCATACAAAACTTGGTAGAGTCTTCGAAATTTCTTTGGATTACTATCATATTCAAGATAGCACCTTTCAATTCCCATCAATTGATACAGGAGGGTTTGAAAGGGTGATTGACCCAGGTTAGCCATTATAAAGCCATCTGAACCGATTAGCTCCTCGGTTTTTATAAATTCTTCAAAATTCGGACTGAATTGCATATTTTCATAAATAAATTCCAAAATCTCATAATCAGATTCGGACTGAAATGGAAAACCAGTTACCCAAGATAGCATTTCCTGGTCAATTTCGCTTCCAAACTTCTGAATGAGATCACCAGGAGTAGGAAGGCTGTTTATAAAAAGTTCATGCTTTGCCGAGACCTCTCCACGAGGTGTACTAAACTTTCTTATTATTACATTTCTTCCACTGTCACTTCCAAGAAGATAGTGACTCTCCTCAGTAACTTTGACCTCCGGCATCGTAACTTTACAAATCGGAAAATGCTGGTAAATCAAGGTTAATCCCTCGTTCCTGAATCTCCGTTCAGTTTCACCCCAGGGTGGATAGGATGCATACATCGTCCAGGGTATTTTATCGATTTTTTTATGACGAATAACCGCTTCAATTCTTTCCTTCTTATTCATAAGTTTCTCCTTAATTTATATATAAATTTGTCATAACTTAATTATTTAAAGCTTTAAAAAACCTTAGAAGTAAAGTGTTTATTCATTACCTTCATTATATCCAATAATTTAATTAAACCGGTGAAGTCGAATCTTGATTCTTTAATTTTTTTCCGCTCTTCACAAAAGAAGGCAATGCTTAATAACCTCTTTATTTCCAGATCAATATTTTTATCGTGGAAAGACAGGTTTTTTAAGATAGAGGATGACTCAATTTGATTATAGGTAGATGAGATAAATATGTTTATGCCTTTCATCCTGATTTTCATAAATAAGAGATAAGGGAACTTATGAAGAATCGAGTTTCTCTTGCATGGATAAAAATTATTTAAAAATTAACAAAGTGGCTAAACCTGAAGGTATGACCAATAGCCCGGATGCCAGATCCCAGGGAAGCATTGAAAAGAATAAGGTCATTCTTGGGAAAGGCATAAGAAAAGAACGGTTATGTGATGTTTATAATGATTCACGTGCAATTCTCAATAAAAGACCCTCTATGGTTTTTAGCTCCTGGTCATTAATTTTTCCGTAGAAGAGATAGCGGATTATCCCGGCATGATCAATGAAGATGAGATTCGATTCTTTATTTTTCAAATGGTAATCGCGGAGCATATCTCCAGTCCAATCGGCATAGATAATTATATTGTTTTGTCGGGAATTTTGCAGGAGTTTCCTCTTCCATATGGTTTTGGTCAAGAAATTGGCACTTGAAGCGTCAACAACTTGGATGATTTGAAAATTTTGAAGGAGAGATAAATTGTTATCCCTAATTTGAGAAAGTTGGTGTTTTATATCGTTATTTTTCTCAACTGCTGATCGATCCTCATAAAAAATCAGGCTTAAGTTTCCATAGATCATTTCTAAATTCATTTTTTTCCCATCAGCCGATTCAATAAAAAAAGGAGGGGCTTCCGCTCCAATTTGCAGTGAACCAGCAGTGAAAGAAAATAGCAGGATAGAAACGAAAATAAAGAAGAAGATTCCCAAAACCTTTTTCATTTTTATCATCACCAACTTTGGTCTCATAGGTATTGTTTAAATAAGGTTCGTAATTTACTCTTCATCAATATCAGCGATGCTCTTTTCTCCTCTGATGATTCTTGGAGAAATTGTTATTGATTCTTAATAACCAGAGAACGATATCGAATATTCCTTCTTAGTGAAGATTTAATTGAGAACCCATCCTTCATAAAGGAGTTTCGGCATCTTTTTCAAAGCATAAAATTGCGATCTTGAGTAGGCACAAACTTCGAATACCCGTTTTAAAAAACTTAAATGAAAAAATGAATACCCTCTTGACAAGAGCATAGACAATATTCTATATTTTACACGTGTAGTTTACACGTGTAAAATAT